>JAAYOA010000060.1 GCA_012520525.1 Clostridiaceae bacterium
GTCATTAATATATTTATCTATTTCTTCTAATGTCATCCCTAGACCATTGTCACTAATCTCCAATGTATTGGCATCTGTGTCGAGGACAATGTCGATCTTATACGTCGTATCTTCGGGTACGTCAGCCTCGCCCATAATATCCAGTCGCTCCAGCTTGTGGATTGCATCCGAGGCATTTGCCACTAATTCGCGAATAAAGATATCCTGATCTGAATATAACCATTTGCGTATAATTGGAAAAATATTTTCGGTACTGACCGAAATACTGCCTTCTCGTCTTGTCATGTATGCTCCCTTTCTAGTCATAAAAATTAAATTTATTATATTAACTTATCTAATATGATTCACATAATATAATTCACAGTTTCCTGTTATCGTCCTTCATTTATTTATAACAAATACTCAGAAAAAGATATGTGTATTTTAATCATAATTTGAATAATTAACTCATACCAAATAAACTATAAAATTTCTTATGCGATCCTTTAGTCTGCCTAACTATCAGTTGTAAAATCGTCGGCGATCTCTTTCCACAATGTGGCTAACTTGTTCCCAGTACGCAGATTGGATTGCTTTTATTGAAGCGGGTATATCTTCCGCAAAGTAGAAGTTCTCGATCCCTCGAATCGGCAATACATCTATTGGAGATCCCGTAATAAAAGCGCCCTCCGCTTGCCCTGCTCGCACCTCGTCAAACGTCAGCAGCTGTTCTTTTAAAACAAATCCCGCTCGCTCGATCGCACCTAATACATACTTTCGGGTGATGCCGAGCAAAATTAATTCGTCAGGGGGTGAATAAACTTCATTGCCTGCTGTAAAGAACAAATTGGAGCGGCTTCCTTCGGTGAAATATCCCTTTCGATCTTGTAGCAAAAGTTCAAAAAATTTACCTTCGGGACCAAGTCTAAGAAAGGCCTCAGCTACAGCTTGTTTATAGTCACTATGAATTTGTTTTACATTAGGATTCTCTCGTTCCCACTCCATGATGCCGCAGGAAACGCCACAATCAAACATAGTTTTCGTAGGATAATACCAGTCACTAAGATAGATTAGTGTCACTTCTTTACTCTGCACAATTTTTAAATTACCTTGACTGATATCAACATAGTTCAAAAATTCTGCAGCTTGATCAAGTAATCGTTCTGTCTTAGGAACTTCACCTGTAGCAGTACGCCAGGTATGTTGAAGACGCGCTATATGATCATCCCAAAATACCGGTACACCTTGTCTTATTTGCAAAACTTCATAAAAAAGTGCATCGTCAGTGGGTTCTAAGAAAGTGTGCACGAGGGAATCTGTCAAGGGCAGAATACGAGCTGGTTGGTCATCTAAGACCACCAAACAATATTCACCCACTACGCCATCCAGCATCGGATAAGCCATTGAACTACAACCTCCTGATCTTCAGTACTTCACTTGCTCGATGTTGAAAACTGTTCCCACAACTTAAAAATATTAATGTAGATCAACATGAAACAAGTATTACCACATGCATTATATAATGACAATGTAATGAATTATAGCATACATTTGTATATTTTTGACCAACTTTGACATTATTTTGTTAAGCAATTATTCACATTTGTATAACCATTTTCAAAATGTATATTTTTAAATAAAGATGAATAATTATTCAGCTCCTACTTGACCTTCTCAGAACAGGTGATATAATGAACGACAGTTTTACGATAATATTTAAATAAAACGATATATAATAATAAATATTTAAATATTTTGGGAGGAACATATGGCTAAAGAAAGAATTTTGTTGGCGTATTCTGGGGGACTCGACACTTCTATTATTATTCCCTGGTTAAAGGAAAATTATGATTGTGATGTCATTGCCATGGCTGGCGAAGTCGGCATTGGCGTTGATGAAGATTTTTTACGTAATAAAGCCCTTAAATGCGGTGCCGAAAAGATTTATATCGAACACATCACAGAAGAATATATCACCGATTACATTTACCCTACATTGAAAGCTCAAGCGATCTATGAAGGCAAGTATTTACTTGGTACGTCGACGGCTCGTCCCTGTATTGCGGCACGTATGGTTGAGATTGCAAAAAAAGAAAATTGCACAGCGATCGCCCACGGATGCACCGGCAAAGGCAATGACCAAGTCCGTTTTGAACTGACCATCAAAGCACTTGCCCCTGAGATGAAGATCATCGCTCCATGGCGTATTTGGGACATCAAGTCGCGGGATGAAGAAATTGATTATGCAAAAGAAAGGGATATCCCTGTTCCAGTCACTAAAGAAGACAACTATTCAATGGATCAAAACATCTGGCACTTGAGTCACGAGGGTATGGATCTGGAAGATCCTGCAAACGAACCTCAGTACGATAAACTTCTCAAACTAATGAATACACCTGAGAATGCACCAGATGAACCGACATATGTGGAGATCGAGTTTGAACAAGGCATCCCTGTCCGTGTCGACAATGTCACCGGTGATGTGGCTATGCTGGAATACATGAATGAAGTGGCCGGCAGAAATGGTGTCGGCATAGAAGATATGGTAGAAAATCGTCTAGTCGGCATGAAGTCCCGCGGCGTCTATGAAACCCCTGGCGGTACCGTCTACTATAAAGCCCATCGTGAATTAGAATTACTCTGTTTGGACCGGGAAACTCTACATTATAAGGATCTCGTAGCCCAGAAATTTGCCGAGCTCGTTTACTATGGTCAATGGTTTCACCCTCTTCGGGAAGCACTGACAGCCTTTGTCGACGAAACAAATAAAACCTTAACCGGAGTAGTTAAACTGAAACTTTACAAAGGAAATGTCTTCCCAGCTGGCATTACCTCACCCTATTCCCTCTACCAAGAAGATCTGTCCACCTTCGGCGAAGACGACGTATATGACCAGAAAGATGCCGGTGGATTTATTAACCTCTTTGGTCTGCCGATGAAAGTCGTTGCTCAAATGAGACAAAAAAACGACCTTTAATTATTACAAAATAAACCGATGGAAGTGGAGATTAGAATATGACACCAAAGATGTGGGATGGACGCTTTACCAAAGCAACAGATACGACTGTAAATGACTTTAATTCCTCTATTCGCTTTGATTGTCGCATGGCGATGCAGGACATTCGGGGCAGCAAAGCCCATGCCGCTATGCTCTGCTCCATCGGTATTTTGACAACGGATGAGTTAGATCAAATTGAAACCGGTTTGAACGGGATTGCCGCCGAAATAGCAAATGGTACACTGCCCTTTGATCCTCAGGCAGAAGACATTCATATGTTTATAGAAGCTGAGCTGACAGCAAGAATCGGTGAGGCCGGCAAGAAATTACACACTGGGCGTTCCCGCAACGATCAGGTGGCAACCGACCTAAAACTTTGGCTGCGAGATGCCAGCTCTGATTTTAAAGCTGATTTAATCGAATTATTAGAAACTATTTTTGAACTTGCTTCCGTTCATGTGAATACGATCATGCCGGGCTATACTCACTTGCAGCGTGCCCAACCGATCACCTTTGGGTATCATCTAATGGCCTATGGACAGATGTTTCTAAGGGATCTCGACCGGTTGGAAGACGCCGTCATCAGGATGAATATATCACCTCTAGGAAATGGCGCTTTGGCCGGTACTACCTATCCATTGGATCGGGAGCAAACTGCTGCTGATTTAGGTTTTAACGGCATCACGTTGAATGCCTTGGACGGCGTATCCGACCGGGATCACGCCATGGAATTGGCTTTTGTCCTGGCTCTCTTTATGGTTCATATTTCCCGTTTCAGCGAAGAGATCATTCTATGGTCCAGTCAAGAATTTAAGTTTATCGAACTAGATGATGCTTTCTCCACAGGCAGCAGCATTATGCCACAGAAAAAAAACCCAGATGTGGCGGAATTAGCACGCGGTAAAACTGGACGCGTCATCGGAGACTTGATGACTCTATTGACAATGATGAAGAATTTACCGCTTGCTTATAACAAAGATATGCAAGAAGACAAAGAAGCGATCTTCGACGCATTCGATACAGTCGCCTTGTGTCTCCCTGCTTTTACAGGGATGTTAAAGACCTTGCGAGTCCGCGCTGATCGAATGAGGGAAGCTGCCGCTGGTGGATTTACAAATGCCACCGACTTAGCCGACTACTTAGTCATAAAAGGGCTGCCTTTCCGGGAAGCCCACCATGTGTCTGGTCAGCTCGTTCATCATTGTATCGAGAATAACACCGTCTTAGAGAAACTAGATCTGGATACACTAAAAAGTGTGTGCCCACTCTTTGATACTGATGTCTATGAAGCTATCAGTTTAGAAACATGTGTCAATCGCCGCAGTTTGCCAGGCGGTCCGGCACCTGAAACAGTGAGTTCAGCAATTACTGCCAGCAAAGAAAGATTGACCAAGTTTAAGTGATTATATATACAGTTGTATAAATGTAATTTAATTCACAATTTACATCAATAAAAAACCGTTTTGTTGGATTAACAAAGCGGTTTTTAAAATTTACGATTCAATTCTATGTTTACCCCACGTCTGCCATAATCTCATCAAGTACTTCTAAGACAAGAATGACTGTTCTGAGACAGCGATCACTCTCTGTCCGAAAGCGGGGACGTAAATCAACGCAATCTATACTGTCATAACGTGATTTGACCTCATCCATAAATAAAGCAACCTTATCCTGGGCGGATTCGTATTGCCTATCTTCTCCCATTGCAAAATAACGACCTATGGCAGCTATACCTCCTGTAATTGTGCCACAGACACTACCAACGACCATACCGCCGCCAAAGCCAATCATTAATTCAAAGCTCTCCTCTGTTAACCCCAGATTCCAAGCATCATTGGCAGCCCTTAAAGCCGTTTCAGCACAATTGTAGCCTGCTTCGTAATAAGAATTACAATAATCGACAGTTTTATTTAACATCTGTGTTCCTCCACACCAATCATTCCGCAGATCATGTCCAAATAAATGATCTCAAATTCACCCAACCCGTTCTTATGTCATCTGAACAATCACTTCTTTTTCTTTTTAATGCGGCGCTGGAATTTCTGAAAGGTCTTGTCATCAATCTTTCCATCATCAATGATTAATTTTACGACTTCATCCGCTTTACCTCCAAAAACCTGGTCAATGAGGTCGTTTAATTTCCCATGGCGCGCCTTTTTTCGTGAAATTAACGGAATATATGTAAACGCTCGTTCCTGGCGATCAGTTCCGATATAACCTTTGTTCTCCAGACGTGAAGTTAGTGTTGCAATTGTCGTACGGCTCCAATTGGTCTGTGGCATCAAAACTTCAATTATAGCTGCCATTTTCATGGGACCATGATCCCATAACACTTCCATCACATGCCACTCGGAATCACTGATATTAATCGGCTTAGATTTTTTACGCTTAACTTTAGCCATTTGATTTGCCTCTTTCTGCTGGTAGTATATCCCTCCGCTCCTACAAAAATCTATCACTACATAAGTAAAGCCATTATCAATAAAATTATGTAAGCTTCTATAAAATGGACGCTTACTTTTACAAAGCATTGCTAATCAAAATAAGCCAATAGCGGTTTTTAATTACGCATACTATGGATTGGTGCCGGTATGCGACCACCACGATTAATAAACACCGCGGGTGAAGCCTGGTTTACAGCCATAATTGGAGCTTCGCCCCAAAGACCGCCATAAACAACTCTATCTCCTGGTTTTTTCCCCGGTACCGGTATAATTCGCACAGCAGTTGTCTTATTGTTAAAAGTACCTATAGCCATCTCGTCGGCGATAATAGCGCTAATTGTTTCCGCTGTCGTATCTCCTGGTACTGCAACCATATCTATGCCTACCGAACAGACGCAGGTCATCGCCTCTAATTTCTCTAAAGAAAGACTGCCTGCATCCACTGCTGCAATCATACCTTCGTCTTCACTGACAGGAATAAATGCCCCCGACAGACCACCGACGTGGGAAGATGCCATAGTGCCACCTTTTTTCACCGCGTCATTGAGCATTGCCAAAGCTGCCGTGGTCCCCCAGGTCCCACAGGTTTCCAATCCAATTTCCTCAAGGATCCGGGCAATCGAATCGCCGACAACAGGTGTAGGCGCTAAAGAAAGGTCAATCGTACCAAAGGGCACATTGAGACGTTTTGATGCCTCTGCAGCTACCAGCTGTCCAACCCTCGTTACTTTAAACGCCGTCCGTTTGATTATCTCCGCAACATCATCTAGAGATCGTCCCTTGACGTTCTGCAATGCCGCTAAAACAACACCTGGACCACTGACCCCAACGTTGATCGCGCACTCAGGTTCAGCTGGACCAGTGAACGCACCGGCCATAAATGGATTGTCTGAAGGGGCGTTGGCAAATACGACCAGTTTGGCACAACCGTAAGCATCGATATGTGCTGTCAACTCTGCTGTTTTTTTGATCGCCTGACCAATTTCTCTCACTGCATCCATATTAATGCCCGCGCGGGTAGAAGCCACATTTAGCGAGGAACAAACTTGATCCGTTGCAGCCAAAACTTCTGGAATAGAAGCAATCAACTTACGATCGCTCTCGGTGTAACCTTTTTCACAAAGGGCTGAAAACCCACCTATAAAATTAACGCCCACATTCTTAGATGCTCGGTCCAAAGCTTCGGCAAAACAAAGATAATTATCTGTTCTGGAAGCTGCTGCCACCAACGAGATCGGCGTAACAGAGATACGTTTATTGATAATTGGTACACCATAAGTTCTGCTGATTGATTCACCAACTTCAACTAATTTCTCCGCTTTTGTACAAATTTTATCGTATATGCGTTGGCAGGCTACATCAGGATTTTCAGCCGCACAATCCAAAAGGCTAATGCCCATTGTAATTGTACGCACATCCAAATGTTGCTCCCGAAACATATTAAGTGTTTCTAGTATTTCATTCTTATCAAACATATCTCTTGACCTCAAATCCGCTGCATTGCATTAAAAATAACTTTATGTTGCAGCTGTATATTTAAGTTTAAGGACTTACCTAGATCTGTCAGCACGCCGCGCAGGTCGTCATTTGACAATGACATTGCAGCAGTATCAACCAACATAATCATTGTAAACACATCTTGTAGAATGGTCTGAGAGATATCCAAAATATTGACATTGGCATCAGCCAAAATTCTAGTTACTTGGGCAATAATACCTACCCGATCATGTCCAACAACTGTAATGACAGCATTATAACTTGCTGTATTGCTCATATGCTTTCCTACCTTCTTCTTTAATTTTAATTAGAATTTTGTTCTATTATACATAATTGTTATACAAACAAGGGCTTGACTCTTAATATGTTGGTGAATTCAGTCAAACTTAGCAGATTCAAATCATATATCTGATTGTTAAGAATCTACATCTGTCGACTGAAAGTGCACCCGATCATCCTAATTCTAAATATCCCGACGGTGTAATTATGCCTGTGATTGGTACATCCCAAGCCTCATGAGGCAACTCATCAGTAACCATTTGACAACTGTACCCCACAGCGATAATCGGTACACTTTTTTCCACTTTAACCAAGAATTTATCATAATAACCAGCGCCATAACCTAACCTATTGCCCCATCTATCTACAGCGACACAAGGAGCAATAACTAAGTCTGGAATAACCAAACTTTGACAGCACTCAACAGGTGGTTCGCTTATACCAAAATTAGACACCGGCCAATCCCTAGGCGGAAAGTCGTTTCCTTGCGCAGGTAGTTCACCCCAGATGAGAGCCCTCTCCCCTCGAATCTTCGTCACTCTGGGCAAGTATATCTGACTCCTACTTCTAATCTGTTCTACAAAAGGACCGATATCGATCTCGTCCTTGAATGGGACAAAAGCGGTTACAGTTTGCGGTTTAAACTCGTCGTAGAAATCCATTAAATGCTTACACACCTGCTCGCTTTCGCGTCTGCGTGTCTGCTCTGATTGGGCAGATCTGAGCGATAAAATTTTATTCCGCAGGTACTTTTTCTTTTCTTTTATCATATGATTGTTCACATCTTCATCAAGCATTTGCAATTAAACTTTTTTATAATCGATTTTGGTCTATAATACACTTTATCTGAGCTATTCTTTATTATAAAATTTGCATTTAGACCAAGCTAAACAAGCTATTAAAAGCCAAGTATTCAAATTATACCGTACTAACGAGGAATTTTTATGTCCAATAAAAATCTTAATGCTGAACTAGAAGAAGAAAAAAAGGAAACCAATAAAAAACAATCAAAAGGTCGCAAATTGGTCGACCGATTGTTGATTATTATCATCGTCATTTGTTTCGCTGTAGGTATCTATTTATTAGTTAAACCTATTGTCATCAAAAATCGACAAGATCAAATTACCGACGAACTAAATGAGCGGATCGACAGCGGCCTTATGGAACCTATTGTAGTTCCAATCGATGCCAATCCCGTCGAAGGTGAGTCCTATGATTATTATGGCGATTATGAAACAGACCCTTATGAAATCAATTACGCTGATTTACCTGACGGTAACGTGGAACTGATTCCCTTAGGTCGCCTAGAGATCCCCAAAATTCATGTCAACCTGCCGATCTTAGAATATGCCACCCGAGTACAGCTTCGCTATGGTCTTGCCCACGTCGAAACGACGGCTAAACCTGGGGAAGATGGCAATAACGCCATGCTAGGTCACCGCATGTTGGATTCAGGACGACACCTCAACCGCCTCGATGAAGTTGCTATCGGTGACAAAATTACCATCAACACAGGAAGTGTTCTATACACCTATGAAGTCATTGAGATGGTCGTCATTGATCCAGCCGTTCTTATGGATTATGTAGAGAAAGACTATGGGATGCCAACTCTAACTTTGATCACTTGTGATCCTATCCCAACCTGGGAACACCGTCTCCTCTGCATCGCCAAAGAAGTGGATCGAACCCCTTTAGAAAAGACAGATGAAAACAGTGACAACGATTCCGATTGACGATTGACAACAACAATTATTTTATCAAAATGAAATTATTCTAAAAATAAAATGTCCGGCGAGACAAGTGACTGGAACTGAGATTCTCAGATAATGACACTTATTTCACCGGACTAAGTATGATCTATGTCGGATGATTCACGCATTCATCCTTTGATAACAGATTAAATCGCTGCAGGTTTAATTTTCCAAATCTCTGTAGCATAATCTTCAATGGTTCGATCAGAACTAAAACGACCAGATCGCACGATATTGATCCAGCAACGTCTGACCCACTCGTCCTGATCTTTATATTCTTTTGCCATATGATCCCGGGTCTTGCGATAGTCATCAAAATCACCTAGAACATAATAAACATCAGCTGGTTGCCAGCTGGAACCACTCAAGAGACTATTCTTTAAGTCGTGGAATATACCCGTATTGTTGTCGTTCAAAGTACCGTCCGTCAGTGCATCTACAGCCCGGCGCAAGCCTGGAATATTATTATACTGCCAAGTCGGATTGTAATATGCTTTGGTATCAGCCAGATCTTCCACTCGCACACCAAAGATATAGGCATTCTCTTCACCAACACTCTCAACGATCTCCACATTGGCACCATCGAGCGTACCTAAGGTCAGGGCACCATTCATCATAAACTTCATATTGCCGGTACCTGAAGCTTCCATGCCTGCAGTAGAAATTTGCTCAGAAACGTCAGTTGCGGGAATAATCACTTCGGCCTTGCTGACGTTATAGTTTCTCATAAAGACGACTTTCATTTTACCCTGCAAGTCCGGATCATTATTCACTAACTTTGCAATCTCATTAATGAATTTAATAATCGCCTTGGCACGAACATAACCAGGAGCAGCTTTTGCACCGAAAATAAAGACCCGCGGCGTATCCAAAATTGAAATATCGTCCTTGGCGCGATAATAGAGATCCATAATATAAAGTGCATTTAATAGCTGACGCTTGTACTCATGGAGTCGTTTAATTTGAACATCAAAGATGGCGTTGGGATCGACTTCGATACCTTCGGTCTCTTTAATATAATTAGCCAATCGGACTTTATTCTCATATTTTATATTAGCAACCCGCTTCATGACTTTGGCATCATCTTTGTATGATTCGAGCTTAGCTAACTGTGTCAAATCAGAGACCCAGTCCGTACCGCCGCTCAATTCGGTCAACAGCTCGGATAAGCCTGGATTACAATTGTGTAACCAGCGACGAGGAGTAACGCCGTTGGTCTTGTTAGAAAATTTCTCCGGCCACAGTTCATACCATTCGTGGAGAGCTTCATTCTTCAAAATCTCTGTATGGAGAGCAGCAACACCATTGATAGAAAAACAAGCATAGCAAGCGATCCAAGCCATACGAACCTTGCCGTCGGCAATCGGGGCCAATACTTCAATCTCGTCGTGGCGAAGACCGCGACTCAACATTTCTTTGCGGAAACGATTATCAATTTCTTTGATAATTTCTAAGATGCGAGGGAACAGGAACTGGAAGATACCGATATCCCACTTCTCCAACGCTTCGGAAAGAATAGTGTGATTAGTATAAGCAAAGGTTTTATTTACGATCTCCCAAGCAGCTTCCCATGTTAACCCCTCATCGTCCATCAATAAGCGCATCATCTCAGGAATGGCCACAACTGGATGCGTATCATTCATCTGGAAAGCGTGCAAAGAAGCGAATTTAGAAAAATCATTGCCGTATTTCTTTTTATATTTACGGATAAGATCCTGCAAGGACGCAGAGACAAAGAAATACTGCTGACGTACGCGGAGTACCTTGCCATCATAGGACGTGTCGTTGGGATACAAAACACGCCAAATATCTTCCACGCGATTGCGCTCTTCGACAGCGTCATCAAAGCGCTGACTATTAAACAAATTGAAATCAAATTCCTCAGCCGGAACAGCACACCACAAACGTAAGGTGTTGATATTGTCTGTGCCAAAACCAGTGATCGGCATATCATAGGGCACGGCCAAAACATCCATATCGTTATAATGCACCTTAACAGTGTCACCTTTTTTACGCACCATTAAGGGATAGCCGTCTTCCATCCAAGCATCTGGATATTCTTTTTGAAAACCATTTTCAAAATCTTGACGGAACAAACCGTAGCGATACAAAATTCCGTAGCCATCAACCGGCAAATTCTTAGTTGCACAGCTGTCTAGGAAGCAGGCAGCGAGTCGACCTAAGCCACCATTACCCAATCCAGCGTCATATTCTTGTTCCAAAATATCAGTTAGTTCATAACCGTATTCAGCAAGCAATTCTTTTGCGTCATCATACAAATTAAGATTAATCAGATTATTGAGCAGGGAGCGACCCATCAAAAACTCAGCCGAAAAATAATAGGCTCGTTTTCCTTCGCTATAGGTCTCGTCTGTCGTTGTCCAACGATCTGCTATGCGTTCAATAATGACCCTTGCAAGCGCATTCCAAATATCGTGAGCTGTTCCAACATACGGCTTTCCTCCGATAGACCCCTTGATTTGCGCCTCAAATGATTGTTTAATAATTTCGCGATTTGTCATGTAAACCTCCCAAACTCTTAATATGGGTCAATACTTAAAGGAATTAATTTATTTTTATTAACCTTCTCCAAATATTGTTACCGTGAATATGGTAACGATAAAACACCTTTCAAGCAAATTAAATCCCTTTTTAAATATTTCAATTACCTTACCCTGTTATTACGCACTCTTCCATTGATTTTTACGCAGTTCTATCGAATTTTGAACTACATACAAAAAGCTCTGAAACATATGTTTCAGAGCCTCTTGGTGGGAGAAAGTGGATTCGAACCACCGAAGTCATCCGACAACAGATTTACAGTCTGCCCCCTTTGGCCGCTTGGGTATTCTCCCATATTAAAAATGTTGGTGGGCCTTCAGGGACTCGAACCCGGGACCGACCGGTTATGAGCCGGTTGCTCTAACCAACTGAGCTAAAGGCCCGTTGAATGTCAGGACTTCACACCTGGCACTTTTCAGTGCGACAAAGTCCATTATACGAATTTTGCGATGAATGTCAAGCCTTTTAAAAAAATTATTTTGATTTTACAAGCTAGATTTTTTGTGTTTATTTTGTACAAAGCAATTGTATGGGATCTTCTAATTTTGCACAAATTCTGTCTGCAATTGTACCTGTATTAGGAAATTATATATTATTTGTTATTTATATTACTTTAAAATGATTGATATTAGTGACCTTTTATATGCCTAATATCTAATCAATGAACCACTTTTTAAATAATACTTTGGTCTTATATGATATAAGTAATAAAGCAAGGCAACTTCAAATATAATTTAAACTAATTTATCATTTACAAATAATTTACAGTTGCCGCGACAATTTAAAGTCAACATCTCATTTAAAGAAACATTTGAAAACCGCAGTAACCTGCATTATAAATCATAGTATAAGTATAGTTTGTGATTGCTTAGTGAAGCTGGAGTTAGGCAATATGTATTTTTATAAATAATAAATCATTTAAGTATCTATTTTAGCCTAAAAATTATACAATTTCCGACAAAGTGTTCATGATAGAATATAGCATGTGAACGACAGATTCGACTTGAAGTCGTTGAATCGTCCCAATAACAGAGAAAGAGATAGGACGAGACCATGAAAAAAACCCAGGGTTCTACAAATAGAAATACCCACCCTAATGCAATTCGTCGCCAAGTCAAAGCATCTCCTGCGCGACCAAGGTATGAAAACGAATTAATTGAAACTGATTTTGACGAATATGACGTCCAAGATCGAAGAAAAACAATTAAAAATCAATATCACGCCAATGACAATACGGCATCCTTAGGCACCCGCGTTT
This sequence comes from Clostridiaceae bacterium, assembly GCA_012520525.1. GTDB lineage: Bacteria > Bacillota > Clostridia > Saccharofermentanales > Fastidiosipilaceae > JAAYOA01. The sequence goes on from JAAYOA010000060.1 coordinate 12,769, forward strand.
TTGCTTGGATTTTTACTATTGCCTTCCTTGTACTTACGGCACTCCTTCTATATGTATTATATAGATTCAATATTTTACCAAATACGATGCGTATTATTATTGCGGTTATCCTTCTAGTCATCAATGTCATTTTTTTCAGTATGACAATTGCAGGCAGGCGACGAGGGGCTTTTGCTAAAACCGCTATCGCCCTAGCGCTTATTTTTTCGCTGATCCTAGGTCTTGGCAATTATTACATAATTCGTGGCGTTACCACAGTGGAAGATATGGGTAAAAAAGGAAATATTCGCACAACTGATATGGCAATTGTTGTCCTAAAAGAATCTCCCCTCAACACACTCAACGACCTCGCGGAAATTACCATTCAAGCCCCGATCATAAGTGACGGAACCAATATTACTTCGTATTTGACCGACATAAATAAGCGAACTTCCATCGACTTAAGTGATAATACCGAAGATGTCGAAACCTACCTTGATGCCGCCGGTAATCTTCTTGACGAAGAAACAGCTGCAATGGTTCTCAATAACGCCTGGCTGGAGACTATTTTAGATGACTATCCCACCTTCAATGAGCGTACTAGAGTTATAGATACATCTAATTTTATCCGCGAAGTTGAAGAGGTCGTCAAAGATGTCGATACCAGCAAGACCGGATTTAATGTCTACATAAGTGGGATTGACACCTACGGACCTGTCAGCACGGTATCCAGATCTGATGTCAACATCATTATGACCATGAATCCCAATACACACAAACTGTTATTGACAACCATACCTCGGGATACATATTTGCCAATCGCAGGCGGTGGAAACAACGAATATGATAAATTGACCCATGCTGGTATTTATGGAGTCGAGTCATCTATCGAAACGTTGGAGAATTTTTTAGAAACTGACATTAACTACTACGCCAGGGTTAACTTTTCATCCTTGATCAAAATTGTCGATGAAATTGGTGGGATCGATGTGGATAACCCCGTCTCCTTTTCAACAGACTATTACAGTTTCCCCGCCGGCACACTGCACTTGAATGGTGACGAAGCCTTAGCTTTCTCGCGGGAACGACACAACCTCAGTGGCGGCGACTATGATCGTGGTCGTAACCAAGAGTGCGTCATCTTAGCTATATTTGACAAAGTGACCAGTCCCGAATTGCTGAAAAATTACAACAGCATCCTCGAAAGTGTATCCGATTCTATCCAAACAAATATGCCCACGGAAGCCATAATGGGAATAGCTAACGGAATGATCGAAAACCCGCAACCGTGGGACACTTGTATGATTGACGTGGCAGGCACTGGTCAACCTGGATTAAACTCCTATCTCATACCCGGTCGTGAAATTTTCATGATGGCACCTTATCCCGAAAGTGTGGAAGCCGCACAAAATAGTATAAAAACGGTACTCGAAGGTGGACCACTTCCGGAACAATAAACTGCAAAATCGTCCGCTACGGCGGACGATTTTTACTAGACTAACAGATCGCCTAAGCTGACAATAAATAATTTGAAATTGAGGAATTTATGTCTGAAGTAAAACTTATAACGAACGAAACACTTATTGTCGAGTTACAAGCTGCTACCGAAATTCCGACAGGTCAACTCCACGCTGCTGTAAACCTAATGGCAGATGGAAATACCATTCCCTTTATAGCCCGCTATCGCAAAGATCAGACGGGAGGATTGACTGACGATGAACTAAGACTTATTGAACGGGAATGGGAGCGTATTCAGAAAATAGCTAATCGACGGAAAGATATTTTGCGATTACTTGAAGAACAAGGACAGCTCACCGATGCTTTGAAAAATAGCCTTGCGGCAGCAACAAGTGTCAGTGAGTTGGATGATATTTATCGCCCTTTCCGTCCTAAGCGACGCACTCGGGCAACAATTGCACGGGAAAAAGGTCTCACTCCATTGGCTGAACAGATTTGTCGCAATGCAAATTCTGCCGAACTTGAAAAACAGATCAACCTCCTTATGTCCCAAAATCCTACTGAACTAGATACTGCTGAAGATTGTATCTCTGGTGCCCTTGACATTATAGCCGAAGACCTCAGCGACGATCCCCAAATCCGACAATCATTAAAACGAAAGTTGCCACGCCACGCCGCCCTTACATCGGTCTTGAAAAAAGATGCTGATGAACATTCCCCCTATCAAAATTATGCAGACTATAGGGTTGTTCCCAGCCGTATAAAGGGTTATCAAATGTTAGCTCTTAAGCGGGGCGAACGCGAAGGTCATTTAAAACTTGGACTCGAGACGATTGATGAAGAGTATGCTGCCCAAATCGATCACATTGCCAAAAAGATCAAATACTGGTCCGCCGAAACAAACCCCTACATCAATGAATTGCGTCAGCGCTGCACAATCGATAGCTGGAAACGACTGATCAAACCTTCACTAGAAACAGAACTGCAAAATATTCTGTTAGATGCCGCCGAAGCTGAAGCCTTGGATATCTTTAGTGAGAACTTGAAAAATATCTTACTTGCACCACCGTTGCGTGATCATACAGTACTTGCATTTGATCCCGGTTATAGAAATGGCTGTAAGTTAGCAGCTACCGACAAAAATGGTGATGTCCTAGCCACTGCCGTTATTTATCCAGTACCACCACAATCCAAAAAGGCTGAGTCGATGGCAATATTAGATGATTTTGTCTCTACCTATCCCATTACTGTATTAGCATTGGGAAACGGTACTGCGACCAGGGAAACAGAAGCATTTATTCAGGAATGGCAAGATAGTCGCAGCGGTACACCCGGAATCAGCAAAGAACGAAAACGCCTTCCACTGGTCATCGTCAATGAAGCCGGTGCTTCGGTCTATTCTGCCTCTGCTGTCGGTGCTAGAGAATTTCCAGACATGCCTGTGGAATTAAGAAGTGCAGTATCTATCGCTAGGCGGCTTCAAGATCCCCTCGCTGAATTAGTAAAAATAGACCCCTCAGCGATCGGTGTCGGTCAGTATCAACATGACATCAATGCTAAACAATTAGCCTCAAGACTGGGCAACGTCGTAGAAGACTGTGTTAACCGGGTCGGCACTGATCTCAATAGCGCATCTCCGTCCTTACTTTCATACATTGCGGGGATTTCTCCACGGACGGCCGAAAACATCTATAATTTCCGCCAGTCAAAGGGACAGTTCACTAATCGCAAAGAGCTATTGAATGTTAAAGGACTTGGTCCCAAAACTTTCGAGCAATGTGCGGGCTTTCTAAGAATCAGTCTCGGAGATGAACCACTGGATAACACCTCTATTCATCCAGAATCTTACGACACGTGCTATCAATTATTAGAATTGCTCTTCGGACCCAAGGATCAGGAAAATGTCTTGGCTTTACTCAAGCAAGGTCGTGGTGTTGACATTAGCGGACAAATTAAAGATAAAGACCCCGATATGATTTGCCGCAAACTTGACATCAGCTCTAGGGCTTTGCAAGATCTGACTGATGATCTCAACAAAGCCGGTAGAGACGGGCGCGCTGATTTCGCTCTGCCAAGCCGCAGTGCTAATATTAACAATATCGAAGACCTTAGAGAAGGAATGATTCTTCAAGGCATCGTCAGAAATGTAGTTCAGTTTGGCGCTTTCGTTGATATCGGTGTGCATCGAGATGGTCTCGTCCACATATCTGAAATGGCTGACCACTTCGTCAGCGATCCTACCGAGGAAGTATACGCCGGTCAATCCGTCAAAGTTCGCGTTATTTCTGTCGATCTTGCCCGAGGTCAAATCAGTCTCAGTATGAAAATCTAAAATACAAAAACTCCTCCCCAAGTTACATAAAATAAGTATGACGGATATGGGAGGAGTTTTTGATTTATAACAAGAAAATATCCAATTGTTAAATACAATTAACCGCGTATTAGTGCATCTTCCTCAGATTTCTCATCGAATTAAGAATTGCAATAATAGTAACGCCTACATCGGCGAACACAGCACTCCACATCGTGGCAATGCCAATCGCACCTAAAATCAGAACGGCAAATTTTATAGTTAAAGCAAAGACTACATTTTGTCTTGCTATGCGAACAGTGCGCTTAGCAATCTCAATAGCAGTGACAAGTTTCGACAACTGATCGTTTAATATGACAATATCAGCCGCTTCAATAGCTGCGTCCTGTCCAAGTCCGCCCATGGCTATACCAACGTCGGCTAGCGCTAGCGCTGGAGCATCGTTAATGCCATCGCCGACGAATGCTACGCCAGAACTCTGATCAGACGAACTTTTCTTCTTGGAATCATCTAAAATTCGATCCATGAAAGTCACTTTGTCTTGGGGCAGTAGTTCACTGTGAGCTTCTGTAATGCCAACACTATTTGCTACTTTTTCAGCAGCTTCTCTGCGATCCCCAGTCAACATCACGAGACGGTCGACACCTTGATTACGCAACCCCTGAAGGGTTTCTTTGGCATCTTCTCTCAGAGCATCGGATATAAATACAGCACCCATATACTCGTCACCTTGAGCGACATAGATAATGGTGCCTGCGATATCATGACTGACATCAGGTTCAACAAAACCTTTGATGGCATTTTTTTCCATCCAGCGCCTATTACCTACAAAAATCTTGCGCCCATCTACTTCTGCCTCTACCCCATGCCCCGCCACTTCTTGAATGACCTTAGTCTTATGAACTAAGCTTCTGTCGAAAACTTCGGCAGCTTTAGACAGAGATATTGCGATGGGATGATTTGAATGCTGCTCAGCGGCAGCAGCGACTAAAATAATGTCTTCCTTTGCTTTTTGAACCGAAACAGTTGACACATCATTTGTGTTGCGATCGTCGGTGACTAATCTAGGATAAACCTCTTGAACGCTAAATACACCTTTCGTTAAAGTACCGGTCTTATCCATGACCACCGTATGCACATTACTCAACGCCTCTAAATAGTTACTACCTTTCACTAAAATGCCTTCTCGCGAACTGCCACCGATTCCGCCAAAGAAACTGAGAGGAATCGAAATAACGAGGGCACAGGGACAGGAAACAACTAAGAACAACAGAGCGCGATGAATCCACACTTTAAAGTTTCCATGATCAAATAAAAGGGGCGGCAATATAGCTAAGATGACAGCTGCAATAACAACGACCGGGGTATAGTACATAGCAAATTTACTGATGAAGTGTTCAGTCTTAGATTTGCGAGTTCCTGCTTCTTCAACAAGTTCAAGAATCTTCGTGACACTGGCATTTTCAAAATCTTTTGTAACTTTGACCCTCAGTACACCTTCAATATTGACAAAACCACTGATGATTTCATCACCCTCGGAAATAGATCGCGGCACTGGTTCCCCAGTAAGAGCAGCCGTATCAACTCTTGACTGTCCCGACAATACAATGCCGTCAAGGGGTACGCGTTCACCCGGTCGGATGACAATAATTGAATCTATCGGAACGTCTTCGGGATCAACTTCGACCACTTCACCATCTTGTTCTAAATTTGCAGTTTCAGGCCATATATCCATTAATGCACTGATTGAACGACGCGATTTGCCCACTGCGTAGTCTTGGAATAATTCACCGACTTGATAGAATAACATGACGGCAGTAGCTTCAGCATACTCCTGCAACGCCATGGCACCAAGCGTTGCGATAGCCATAAGGAAAAACTCATTGAAGACTTGACCCCGCCTGATGCTTTTAGCCGCTTTTATTAATATCTCTGTGCCTACCAAGAGATAAGCTGCTACAAAAATAACAATTCTTGGCCATGTGACGGATAATACAGGGGCAACGACTAGTCCGAGCACAAATAGAACCGCCGAAACTATAATTCGAATTAGCCTTTTTTTCATAATTCAATTCACCTGCTTCAACTCATTGCTTCAATTTGTTCTGATAACTTATTTCTACCCTTAAACACTTAGACTCTATTCCCACACATTTGCTTTAAACTGTCGATTATTTTATTTTGCAATCGGGCTCAATGCGAGAGATGACCTTGCTGATCTGAGGAAGCAATGTATCAAATTGTTCATCGGGTGCTTCCACAGTTAATTTTGCTGTCATAAAGTTAATGGTTGCCTTCTCTATGCCTGGAAGTTTATTAATTTCATTTTCCATTTTGTTGGCACAATCTGCACAGTCTAAGTTTTCTAATTTAAATCTTTTTTTCATTTTTATTTCCTTTCTAGTTTTACAAACACTTGAACTCAAATCACATATTTTTAATAGTTTATTCATTTGAACATCCATTCAACTGTATGTTTAGTATAGTTGAGCAATTATTCAAACGTCAACGAATTTATTTACTTTTAAGTGGTATTTTTTGTTTTTTTCATACAATTCATAAAAATTGTATAGATTTAAAATAAAATAATAAAAGACCTATCTGAATGCAGACAAGTCTTCAATAATTTTAAGTACGACTTTTAAAAGTTTAAAAGAATTTTCACCTAAAAAGAGGTCTCGGGCTCTTTACTATTCCATCGCATGTGCTATGCAACCATCAAGCATGATATGGACATGATCATCGGCGATTGAATAATAGACAACTTTTCCATCGCGGCGGAAGCGCACTAGATTTGCCCTGCGCAACACTGCCAACTGATGAGATATTGCTGACTTTGTCATCCCTAAAAGGGCTGCCAGGTCACATACACACATCTCATGTTTATCTAGAGCCCAAAGAATACGGAAACGTGTACCATTTCCCATAACCTTAAAAAAGTCCGCGGCATGATCTAAAATGTCATCTTCCAACATTTCACCTTGGACATAGCCTACAATTTCATCATGAATCACAGTGTTACTGCAACAAAATTTATTTTCTTGCATCAAATCTACCTCATCTATTAATACTTCGATCTAACGAATGAATAAGTTAAATGTCTTATAGACCTATTATAGCCTATTTAATTTATACCTGACTGAGCAATAAATTGAAGTTTTTATTATTTAACTGCTACTATTAAAAA
>JAAYOA010000061.1 GCA_012520525.1 Clostridiaceae bacterium
AAGCTCGGTGCAACGATAAATTTAGATGATATTTCTCACATCGATTATCTTAAAAACTTAATTGGCGAACTACCGAAACGTATGAGCTGTCGCTTTAATCCGGGAGGCATCTTTCAGGTCTCGAATGACATCATGGATAATCCTGGTGAAGCAAAATATGGTTTTACGAGACAACAGATGACACAGGGATTCAAAAAGCTCAAAGCCTATGGCGTGGAGTCTTTCGGAATTCATGCATTTTTGGTAAGCAATGCGGTAACAGACGACTATTATCCCCAGCTGGCTTCCTTGCTATTTAAAATGGCGGTTGAATTGACAGAAGAGACAGGGGCACGTATTGATTTTATCAATTTGTCAGGAGGGATCGGTATTCCCTATAACCCAAATCAAGAACGAGCCAATATTTATACAATCGGCGAAGGTGTCCGCCTCGCTTTTGAAAAGATTTTGGTGCCGGCTGGACTAGGACATATCGCTATTTACACAGAGCTTGGTCGCTTTATGTTAGGACCCAATGGTTGTCTCGTCGCTAAGGTACTTCATATTAAAGATACATATAAAAAATATGTAGGTCTGGACGCATGCGCGGCAAATCTAATGCGCCCTGCCATGTATGGTGCATATCACCACATCACGGTAATGGGTAAAGAGGATGAACAATATGACCACATCTATGATATAACCGGCGGACTCTGTGAAAATAACGATAAATTTGCCATTGATCGCAGGCTTCCACTAATTGAACGCGGTGATCTTATAGTGATTCACGACACCGGAGCTCACGGGTTCTCAATGGGTTATAACTACAATGGTAAGCTGAGGTCGGCAGAGCTTTTGCTTAAACCGGATGGCAGTGTGGAGTTGATTAGACGAGCCGAGACGCCGGCGGATTACTTTGCTACATTTGATTTTATGGATCGCTTTAAAGACATATAATTGATTGTAAATATATTGTGGAGGTTGATATGAAAGGTTTAGTGTTGGCCGCGGGTTATGCAACTCGGCTTTATCCCCTTACTAAAAATAAGGCAAAGGCATTGTTGCCGATTAAGGGACAACCAATTCTAGACTATATTGTCGATGAGATGTGGACTATGCCAGATTTGGAGCAAATTATTATTGTTTCTAATCATCGCTTTGCTAAAGATTTTGAGGCGTGGCGTCAGACGAGACCCGGAGAAGATATCGTAGTGATAGATGACGGTACGACTAGTGACGATGACAAGTTGGGCGCGATCGGTGATATGCAGTACGTAATCGACAAGCTGAAAATCGACGATGATTTCTTTGTGATTGCCGGCGATACTCTGTTTACATATAAACTAAAGGATGCCTGGGAGGCTTTCCGCGAAACAAATGATGATATGATTTTAGCATGTGAAATGCCTGAAGGAGAAGATTTAACTCGTTTTGCCATTGCCACTGTGAATGATCAAGGTGTAATTACGTCTTTGGAGGAAAAACCTGCCGAGCCAAAGTCAAATCTCGCTGTATTTGCGACATATTTTTACCGCCGGGATACCTTGCCTCTGATTAAAACATATTTAGATGAAGGTAATTCACCAGATGCGCCGGGAAATTTTCCAGCTTGGCTTTATACGCGAAAAACAGTGAAGCTCTATCAATTTACAGGTAACTGTGTAGATATTGGTACGCCAGAAGCCTATGCAGCAGTGAATGAAACATGGCCTGATGTAAAGTAATGGGTATGGGGTTGCAAGATGACCATTAAAAATTGATATGGTCAAAAGTTCGTCTATGTAGCCCAATATATAAAACGTATAAATGCCCGCTTACAGTTTTAGCCTTAATAGGTATAGCTGTTTGCGGGCTTTATTATTTCTAAATTTAAATATTTTAATATTTTAGCCTGATTATAGTTTTTAAAGCAATTTAGATCCTTTGATCTATTGTTGGATTTTATAAAAGCAAAATCCACGATTTAAGTGCAGGTTGTATGACCATTTTACTCCAACCGGCAGCTGAGAAATTTGATATGCTGTCTGGATCAGTTCGGCAAATTGTGTTTGCTCTAATTCAAAATCAATGAGAAATTCTATGAGATAAGGGGGGGCGCTACTGGGATGCTGTAGGGTGTATACCAATACATTTTGCAACTGTTCTGGTGTTTCAACGTAGAGTCCGTTTGCTGTATAGTAATCTATATAGTCCGTAGATGCTGCAGGCTGGAATGTTTCGCTGGTCTGGTGGTCCACCTCAAAAAATTGATCTGAACAGAGAAACCAAGTATGTTGAACTTCGGGAAAGTCAAATAGTCCTTCCTGGTCGTCCCAAGTGACATCCACGTTATACCATTGACCATAAAGCATTACTTTGTTCCAAGCGTGCATTTCCTCATGCTCACTGCGATCTCTAGCAGTTCCGCTTACAATCCTACTTTCAAATCCAAGACGTCTGACAATCATATCAAAGGCTTGGCTATATCCCACACACATTGATTTGCCATGGATGAGACAACCAAAGGCATTATTGTTGTTTACGTAGTCAAGATCAGCTTCTCCGTTGTCGTAATAGGTTGTTAAGATAATAAAATCATGGGCAAGACGCAGTCTGGCGTAATCATTTTCAGTGACAGCGGCAATGGCGTCGGCAATGGCATCGGCACGGCGGCTCAACTCTAAATAATCAGCCTGTCTTTTTTCTGGTTCATCATAGCCAGGTCTAATACCGCTCTGTAGAACAAAATGAGTAAATCGGATGCCTTCTGTGGTGTCTTCATAATTATATTTATAGGTAAATCCCCGTTGTTCCTGACCAGCAGAATCGGTAAATTGCTGCGCTTCGATAAAAAAGAGACGGGGGTCAGTCAGTTTCAATTCTTTGAGCCAACGGTTGATTGTTTTCGTTCCCGATTCAATATCGGAAAAATAAATATCGCCGATCACATTGTCGAGAACAATTTCGGTTTTTCCGTCTAAAAGACCAGCCAAAATAGTTGACTTAATGGTCTCTTCGGCATTCATTTCAGTCTCATTGGAGTAACCCAAGACGTCGCTGTTTAATTCTCTAACGCCCAGAGAACCATATCGTTCTAAGACTGGAGGACCTGGTTGTTCAGGCATGAGCATGCCTGCTATGTTTGCAACAAGGGATTCTAGAATTTCCTCATCACGAGTGGACCAAATTTTTATCTTTTCGGCAGTACTATGATCCCCGTCGATCAAATGTCCAGGTTGCAGCTTGACACAGCTTGCACCAATTTCATTGGTATCAGAATCAGCCAAAAGTGAAGGGTCGGTTGACATATCATCCGTCCCTTCGATGCAGCTCGTTTGGTCTGATTGAGATTCTGATGAAGCGTTTTCAACATTTTCAGCAATCCCATAAGTCTCATGAGCCTCCGTCTGAGAGCGCCCATTATTTAATAATTCTGCTGTTTTATACTGTCTCCAAACTCCATAAATAAGTAAGAGACCTCCCGAAATAAAGATCAGCACAAGAACAATAGCACCAAATCTACGCTTGCCACTCATATGTTCATGTCCTGGCGATGAAACCGTCGCTCCATTTCCTCCGGCGTCGTGGAAGCGAGAAAATTCTCCAGTCGCTCAATGGTTTCTTGCTGTTCGTCCGGAACTTCCGCATTAATATTTAAAGCATTTGAAACATGATAGGAGTTGACTAGTAATTTACTTTTGGGTTTTAGTTCTTTAAATAGCGTTAACAATTCTTCAATGCGCTCGTATTCACCTGCCTCTACATAAGTACCTTCCCGTCGTGCCTGACCCAACGGAGTATCTTCCATTATGACGAGTGAATTACAGTAGAGTACGCGAGCGTGGATCTGGTTCATTAAGGCAGCAGTATGTTTAGCGTTTTCGATACCTTTGCCATGCCCTGCTAAACCGGTCATTATAATGACACCGTAAGTTATGCCGGCTGCGGTAAGTCGGTTTAATTGAGTCACGGCTTCGGCCGCGGTGGAGCCTTTACAGAGATAGGTTAATAATTCGTCCCAACCGGTTTCCAGACCGAGATACAGTTGATTGATACCCCGTGCTCGCAAGGCTTTTAGATCTTCATCACTTTTATTAATAATATTTTTTACCGAAGCATACATTGTAATTGTTTTAACTTGCGGCATAAATTCTTCGATGTCGTCACAAATATCGTGTAATTTTGGAGCGGAAAGAACGAAGGGATCACCGCCCACTAGATAGATTCGTGTGGCATGCGGATAATATTTTTGGAATTCACTCAAATATACACGGATCCTCTCCCTCGGATAAACTTTAAAAGGTACACCTCGGTACATATTACAGAAACTGCATTTGTTGTGGCTGCAGCCAGCAGTAACGGGGAGTAAGGGTGAAGTAGCTTCTCTAGGGGGACGGTAAACAACGGTATCATACATCATATTTATTTCCTCTTGCTAATTAAATTTTGTTATTATACTAAATGATTTTCGATTTGTGTTTGTGCAGTTTTCGTGAAATACAAAGTATTATGTCAACTTTGTCCCTGGGTTGCAATGACGCCCCCACCTAAGACGTAGTCATCTTGGTAAAATACGATAGACTGTCCCCTGGTGATGGCCCGTACGGGTTCGTCAAATAAAACTTCTACAGTTCCATTATCGAGAGACCGGACTGTGCAAGGTGCTTCCTTATGACTATACCTTATTTTGGCAGTGCAGCGCAGAGTCGTGTTCAGGTTGGAGAGATAAATCCAATTGACAGAATGGGCAACTAGGTATCGCTGCATCAAGTCATCATTGTGACCGAGATAGACTGCTTTTGTTCTTGGGTCTTTATCTACGACATAGAGCGGCTCAGAGTAGGAAATACCCAATCCTCGTCTTTGTCCTATGGTGTAAGCTGAAAAGCCTTTGTGTGGTCCCATATCTTGACCATTTTTAAAAAGATAAAAGCGACCTGTTTCATCGGCGTGTCCAGTATATTTTTGAATAAATTCGTGGTATTTGCCGTTAGGAATAAAGCAGATGTCTTGGCTATCTGGTTTAGTAGCAAGCGGCAATTCTATTGCGACGGCAAGTTGACGAATCTCTTCTTTGCTAAATTCGCCACAGGGAAAACGCGTATGGGCGAGTTGTTCCTGTGTTAGGTTATAAAGAACATAGCTTTGGTCTTTTTCATGATCTCTTCCTTTAAGGAGCAGCCACCGCTTGAGGGTTGGATCATATAGTGTGCGGGCATAGTGTCCGGTCACTAAAACATCAAATCCTAATTCATTTCTTTTATCAAAAAAGGAGGCGAACTTGATCAGTCGGTTGCAATCTACGCAAGGGTTGGGCGTTGCACCCATTAGATAGGCGTTTACAAAGCGGTCGACAACCTCCTTTTCAAAGTCTATAGTGTGATCAAGTACCATATGTTGACAACCTAAAATAGCCGCTGCGCGGGCTGCATCTTCGATGTCTTGAGGGCTACAGCAGGAGCGATCTGTCGATAAATCTAATTTTTCACTGCGTAGCTTTAATGTTGCGCCGATTGTTTCGTAGCCCTGTGCCACCATCAGAGCGACGGCCACTGTGCTGTCTACACCGCCACTCATTGCGACAAGGGCACGACCTTTACTAGCAGGTACGTGGCGATACATTCTATATGCTGCAATTGTCGATTGAATTACAGTTGACCGTTCATTTATATCTACATTTTGCACTAATGAATTCTCCAATCTTATACACTATGATTGTTCTTGAACTATTGTATCAGCTGCTTATAAACTGTGATTGTAAGTAAAGTGTTAATTCCTAAGGGAATACAAAGAATAAAATATAGAGGCAATTAAATTTGAATAATAATATGAGTGACAAATTATCTCTAAAACGAAAAAATAATTTAATCAACGATGAAAATGAAGCGAGTAAAAAAGAATTTGTAACCGAAGGATTGGCTGATTCAACTTTCAAATCTACACCAAATCTGTTGAAAAATCGGATTCAAAGGTGGCAAAATTTAATTCTAGTCAACTCGCCTGGTATGCGGATTATCAAAACAGCGATCGCTATTTTGATCTGTCTGCTCGTCAGCTATATGTTTGATATTAATACAGCGATGCAGTCATCGATTGCAGCGATCGTATGTCTTGGTCAAGATATAAGAAATACTTGGAGGGTTTCTAAGAATAGACTTATTGGTACATTAATAGCCGGTGTCTATGCTTATCTCTTTATTCTATTTTCTCTCGTTTTTTTAGAAATGACTCCTTTAACTATCGGTTATTTAATCATGACTGGAATTTTTGTTATTCCATTGATGTCATTTCTTGTGCGCATCAAAAAACCCGGCGGAGTGGTTATTGCAGCGATTGTCTTTATTATTATTGCCCTCAGTGTGGAAGGACAAGCGGAAGACCCCTTGCTGTATGTTGCCATTCGTATACTACACACCTTGTTAGGTGTAGCTGCTGCTATGTTTGTCAACTGGTTCCCACCTCTTAATATGCTAGGTCGACATTTGAAGAAAGTGCAGTTACGAGCTGCTTTCCGTGCGGAAGAGTTGGATGCGATTATGAAAGAAGCGATGAATTACGACGACGAGGATCTGGATGTCATTGTACAAAAAAGTGATGGAACGATGGTGTCCCGCCGCAGAATAAAGCGCTCTAAGGTGACTTTCAAAGCCGATCAAGATGTCAGCTTCCTCGACCCCTACGACCCCATCGTCACATTGCCCGATGAAGTTCCCGCACCCGAGCCAGATCCTTATGATCCTCCCCAACAGAGTGATGCCCTTGACATATATGAAATTCAAACGGCTGATGACAACATTGATATCAAGTTAGTTGTCGAAGAGCCTACAGCAGATGAAATCAAATCTGCGGAAAATGAATCTGACAAAACTGAATAACGTCCTAAAATGTGACTGTTTTTGGACGGAGCTTTAAAAACTAATTTACAACGTTAAAATTATTTGCAAAATTGATACTTTATGCGTTATTTTTGAATTTAACACTTAACGTTTTTTGAATAATGTATATATTTACAAAATAGAAAACATAAGGAGAGGGATCACTATGGGAATGACTATGACACAAAAGATATTGGCTGCCCATGCTGGACTGGATGAAGTTAAGGCGGGTCAATTGATTGAGGCCGAACTTGATATGGTGATGGGCAATGATGTCACTACGCCGCCTGCTATCGATGTCTTTCGAAAATCAGGCAGAGACAAGGTATACGATCGCAAAAAAGTAGCCTTGGTACCGAGCCACTTTACCCCAAATAAAGATATTAAATCTGCAGAACAAGCGCTGCGACTAAGAGCATTCGCTGAGGAGCAAGATTTATTTTATCGTTTTGAGCAGGGCAAAGAGACCATGGGCATTGAACACGTCGTACTGCCAGAGAACGGCATGATTATGCCCGGTGACACCTTGATCGGTGCCGACTCCCATACTTGTACGGATGGTGCCTTAGGTGCCTTTTCCACGGGCGTTGGCAGCACTGATTTGGGGTGTGCGATGGCTACAGGTAAAGCATGGTTCAAAGTGCCCGGGGCTTTGAAGTTTCATTTAACCGGTGAGTTGAAGGACCCTTGTACGGGTAAAGACTTAATTCTCTACATCATCAGTAAAATTGGCGTGGACGGTGCCTTATATCGCTCGATGGAATATTCCGGTCCAGGTGTTAAGACATTGAGTATGGCCGATCGCATGACGGTCTGCAATATGGCGATTGAAGCTGGCGGTAAAAATGGCATTTTCCCTGTCGATGATATCACCTTGGAATATATCAAGCGGGTCGCTCCAGAACGCTATGAAGCAGGAGATTTTACTATTTATGAGGCAGACGAAGACGCAGAGTACGATGAAGTTTATGAAATCGATCTCAGCGAGATACCTCTTATGGTAGCTTTTCCTCACTTGCCCGAAAACGGTAGAGCGGTAGGCACGTTTGATCCCATCGAAATCGACCAAGTTGTAATTGGATCCTGTACTAACGGTCGCATCGATGATATGCGTCTGGCTGCTCGCTTCCTTAAAGGTCGCAAAGTAGCTTCCCATGTACGCTGTATTATAATACCTGGTTCACAGAGGGTATGGAATCAATGCCTGAAAGAAGGACTGTTCGACATTTTCACCGCAGCCGAAGCGGTGATTAGCGCCCCGACCTGCGGACCTTGTCTAGGCGGGCACATGGGTGTTTTGGCGGCGGGTGAGCGCTGTGTAAGTACCACTAATCGCAATTTTGTTGGTCGTATGGGTCATCAGACTGCTGAAATATACTTGGCTGGTCCCCCAGTGGCTGCGAGTTCTGCAATCATGGGCAGAGTAGCCGGACCCGACGAACTGCCTGAACTTTAAACTGTTGCATAGCAAAACTATATCTTGTTACAAGCGACATTGTTTTTAAAGCAAGAGGACTATTATTAAGTAAAATATTAAACAGAAATTTGAGCAGAAAATAATAACCAAATTGAGCGTCAAGGGTTGACATATTGAACGGTCCCTTACAATAGAATTACATATATAAGCCCAGCAGGCAGTTTGTAGAACTGATTCACCTGTTCGCTGGCAAAGGAGTCACTAAATGGATGCAAAAGGTAAAGTTTTTAAATATGGAGAAAATGTAGACACCGATGTCATTATTCCGGCCCGCTATCTCAACACCTCAGATCCGGACCACCTGGCTGCCCACTGCATGGTTGACCTAGATCCTAGCTTTGTAGAAAGGGTGAAACCAGGCGATATCATCGTTGCCGGCAGAAACTTTGGTTGTGGTTCATCTCGAGAGCACGCACCCGTGGCAATCAAAGCGGCTGGAGTCAGCTGTGTCATAGCCCCTTCGTTTGCCCGTATATTTTATCGCAATTCGATCAATATGGGGTTGCCGATCCTAGAGTGTGCTGAGGCTGCGGAAGGGATTGAGGATGGCGACGAAGTCGAAGTGGATTTTTCTAGCGGCATGATACACAATATCACTAAGGATGAGACATATAAGGCTCAAGCCTTCCCTGAATTCATCCAGAAAATTATTGCGAGCAATGGTTTGATCGGTTATATTACAAAATAATTAGAGCTTGTGTTATAGCTCGAAGTACCTAATAATTGATGCTTAAACGACTGTACTGTGGTTAATAGACTAGTACAGTCGTTTTTTATATCATTATTAAATCCAAGAAGTCACTTTAATGATTCTTATAAAATTTGCTGTGGCGGAACATAATGATAATAATTCATTTTATTTTATTTTTTGCAATCTTATCATCTATTTCCCTGTATTTCGTTGACGAGTCAACTAATATAAGTTAATATCTCGTATATTAAATTAATGGTGTGATACAAGGTATGACAAATGAAACCATATAAATCGTTTATAAGGTCAATTTTAAAAATACAGAGAACCTGCCAGTTGTACATCTATCCAAGAATAGCGAAGTTCGGTGTCGGCAGAGGACAGTGGTATTTTTTGAACCGTCTGCTTTTTGAAAACGACGGACTTAATCAGGAAACTTTGTCTGAGGAAATGGTCGTTGATAAAGCTCACACAACCAGGGCCATCAGAAATTTAGAAGAAAACGGTTTTGTTTGTTGTCAAAAAGATGAAATTGACGGTCGCAAAAAGAAGGTTTTTGTGACGGAGAAGTCCAGAGAAATAGAGTCCGATTATCATCAAATTTTTAAAGACTTGAATGCCATCTTGGTTAAAGACTTTAGCGGTGAAGAAAAAGAAGCTTTACGTAATTATCTTCATCGGATGATGAATAATATTCAAGAATTTATTGATGAATCGGAACGTACTTCGGGACACTGATTTGGTTGAAAATTTAATATTCCTGGGTTGCTATGAATTAAAAGAGAATGCGGTGAAAATCCGCAACAGCCCCGCTACTGTAATCATCGTCAAGCTATGCGCCACAATGTCACTGGTCATTCTGGGAAGACGGCGTGTAGAGATGTAAGTCAGGAGACCTGCCTAGGAGTTTGTAAATCATTTTTCGAGGGAAAGGTGGCTTAGTATGATAAATATCAATTCTTATAATTCTTTAATTTATCTTTTATCTCAATCTATATTTTTAAGTCTCAAGCTAAACCGACTGTGGAGTGGTTTACCTGTTTTTAAGGAGGCTCAAATTTGAAATTAGTACAAATTGGCTGTGTTCACAGTCCTTATAAAGAAAAAAAGGATGCACCAAGGCAAGGTAAACTAAAAGACACTGTCAGTCAGATCGAGATTTTTGATGAGTATTTATCAGCTATGCAGCGCCTCTCCGATTTGACACACATTATTGTTCTTTATTGGGGAGATCGCGCCGACCGATCTATTACAATGTCACCCACACCTTTTGATAGTGAACCAATTGGTGTATTTGCATCTCGTTCCCCTAATCGACCTAATCCCATCGCATTTTGTGTATGTGAGATTGTAGCTATCAAGAATAATATCATTGAAGTTAAGAATTTAGATGCTTTGGATAGCAGCCCAGTCCTAGATATTAAAGCATATGCAGCAGCGATCGATGCCTACCCAGAGGCACAAAGAAAGGGGCGGGGTGTACACGGATGATGTCTAGCGATTCACCAACTAAGGGTGTTGATCTGAAAAATATTTACAAGCAAGATATCAGAAAAAAACGCGGCATTATCATAGGTATTTTAGTGCTAACAATTCTCCTAATGGTCTACGCGTTGAACCAAGGTGCTGTGGACACGACGCCTTTAGAGATCTTGAAAGCTCTTTTTTCAAAAGAAGAGACCAAGGCGAATATCGCCACATGGAATATTAGGCTGCCAAGAATTTTGGGCGCCGTTGTAGCTGGAGCGGGTCTAGGCATTTCTGGCTGTGTTATGCAGACAGGCATGCGAAATCCTTTGGCTTCTCCATCTACCTTAGGAATATCTAATGCCGCAGCGTTTGGTGCGAACATCGCCATCGTATTTTTTGGTGCTGGTGCGGTTAAAGGTGGCAGTGGCAAGGTCGGTATATATAATCCTTATTTAGTGACAATTTTTGCATTTATGTTCTCTATCTTGGCGATGGTAATTATTATTATGATTGCTAGGTTAAAAGCTTTTTCACCGGAGGCGATAGTGTTGGCGGGTGTAGCATTTAGTTCGCTATTTGCTGCCGGTACTACATTGATACAGTATTTTGCAGAAGACCATCAGATCGCAGCTATGGTGTTTTGGACGTTTGGTGATTTAGGTAGATTGACGTGGAGAGAGTTAAGAATATTATTTGTTTTGATCTTAATTATAGTGATCTATTTAATGGCCCATCGCTGGGATTATAATGCACTAGACAGCGGTGAAGATGCCGCCCGCAGTTTGGGTGTTAATGTAGACAGAGTGCGGCTTATTACAATGGTTGC
Organism: Clostridiaceae bacterium; assembly: GCA_012520525.1. GTDB lineage: Bacteria > Bacillota > Clostridia > Saccharofermentanales > Fastidiosipilaceae > JAAYOA01. The sequence continues at coordinate 11,298 of JAAYOA010000061.1, forward strand.
ATCCTGTATAATCACAGCAGTCAGCGTCTCTTTTATGGGAATTATCGGGTTTATCGGTTTGATCGCACCTCAGATGATGCGCCGTATTATAGGTAATGATCACCGCTTGTTGATTCCGGCAGCAGCAGCCACGGGAGCTTTTATTCTACTATTTGCTGACACAATAGCCAGAGTCATTCTTTCTCCTATCGTGTTGCCTGTGGGAGCGGTCACTTCATTTTTTGGCGCTCCACTGTTCTTATTCCTGTTGATTAGGGGGTATTCAAGGAAATGATTTTAAATGTCAACGAAATTTGTTTTGCATACCCGGGCAATTCGGTTTTGGAAGATGTCTGTTTTAGATCGAGCAGAGGGGAGTTTGTCGCAATACTAGGTCCCAATGGTACGGGCAAGACAACCCTCTTGAAGTGTATCAATAAGATTCTCAAACCAGCTTCAGGCACAGTCTACATGAATGAAGATGATCTACATCAATTGAAAGGCAAGGAACTCGCCAAGAAAATCGGTTATGTAGAACAAAATCGAGAAAAAACTCGTTCTACTGTTTTTAATGCCGTTCTCTTAGGCAGAAAACCCCACATTAAATGGGATGTAACGGAAAAAGACATCGCTATTGTCGAACAAATTATGCACTCTATGAATCTCTCGGATTTTGCCATGCGCTACGTTGACGAATTAAGTGGAGGAGAAGCTCAAAAGGTAATTATTGCCCGTTCTTTGGCACAAGAACCGGAAATCTTGTTGATGGATGAACCAACTAACCACCTTGATTTAAAGAATCAAGTTGAAGTTATGAATACGATCAAAGATATAACAAGGGAGAAAAATCTCACTACAATTGTCACGATGCATGACATTAATCTGGCTTTGCGCTATGCCGATCGATTTATATTAATGAAAGATAAGAATATTTATGCAGCGGGAGATGAATCTGTGATTAATCCTGAAACCATAGAGACTGTCTACTCTCTGCCAGTAAAGATTATTTCCCATGAGGGAAGCCAAATTGTCATTCCAGCATGACATACCACTCTAAATTCGTTGGATAACCCGATAGGGTTATAAATAAATTAGTTTTAAAGGAGTATGATATGAAAAGATTTTTAACCGTTCTTTTGACACTTGCTATGTTCGTTTCTCTCAGTGCATGTGGCAGTAAAGAAAATGCCGAACCTGAGGAGGAGACGGAGACAACGGCGGTCGAAACAGAGGCCGAAGCCACAGTTTCAGAAGAGACAGAGGCAGAAACTGCCGAAGCAGAAGGTACAAGGGTTGTAGTGGATGTTCTGGGCAGAGAAGTAGAAATTCCTGCAAAACCGGAAAAATTTGTTAATGTCGGTGTCGGTACGTTAAGGCTTTATACCTATGTGGCACCGATTGAAAAATTAGTCGGTGTAGAACAGACCGAAGTCGAGGAACAACGTGGTGTACCTTATACTCTCGTCAACGCTGAAAAAGTAAAAGATCTTCCGATCATCGGTGCAGGTGGTCCTCGCGATACCGCAGATCCCGAAGCAATCTTGGCCACATCCCCCGATGTTATTTTTGACACCTATTCCACAGAAGTAGAAGCTGCCGACGAATTGCAAGAGAAGACAGGCATACCTGTAGTCGTCTTAAGTTATGGCAAAGTCGAACTGGTCGACGAAGACCTGCACCAATCCATTAGACTTATTGGTGACGTCACCGGTGAACAAGAAAGGGCCGAAGAAGTCATTAATATTATCAACAACTACCTAGATGACATCAGTCAGCGTGTGTCTGACATCGATCCCGCAAGCTCCCCTACAATTTATATTGGCGCCATGGGCAATAGAGGACAACAAGGCATCGAGAGCACCCGAGGCAACAACATCATGACAAATATCCTTAAGGCCAATAACGTTTCCGACGAAGTTGGAGAAAAAGGTGGATTCTTCATTGATAAAGAACAGCTGTTAGAATGGGATCCTGAATACATTTTTGTGGACGCTGACGGTTTGCCTTTAGTCAGAGAAGATTATCAGAATAGCCCAGCTCTTTATGACGCACTGACTGCAGTTCAGGAAGGCAAAGTTTACAGTCAACTTCCCTTTAAACTCAGACATACAAATTTAGAAACTGCCATCGCTGACATCTATAACATTGGTAAAGTTATTTACCCTGATGAATTTAGTGACGTCGAACTAGATGCTAAAGCCGATGAAATTTATGAGAGCTTCCTAGGGGCACCCCTCTATGACCGCATGATCGAGGACTTCGCACCTTTTGGAACAGTAGACATCACCCAGGAATAATTAAGCTCGGTTATATTAGAGCAATAAATTTGAAAAACAATTTTAAGTGAATGTCAGAATTTATTTGATCAACTAAAAGGCATCGGATTTGTAGTGCTTACGAATCCGATGCCAATTTGATTTTATTGTTTTAAAGTTTATATGTTGAAACATATATATAATATTCACATAAAATTATATACAAGTATTTTTGTTAACCGAAGACATTGGTTAATTTGCATAAAAATCAATGTTACATCGATATTTTAGCATAATTAATGGTTTTTAAACGTATTATTCGACTTAGCTGTGATAGAATATTCAGAATATGAAAAACATCTATCGCTTTAAATCCAAGTCGTCTGTATGATTTAATCGGTGTGATATTTAGACCAATCTGACGGGATCGATCTTCTCAGCCAGAGTATGTTGAAGAGAGGGGTAATTATGGAGCACTTGCAACAAGAAAACTTTAGTAAAAAGAGAACATATGAAATTGCTGTTATACCAGGTGATGGTATTGGACCGGAAATCATAGATAGTGCTCGGTCGATTATGCGTCAGGTTGCAGCTAATTATAATTTTGATGTCATTGAAAAACAATGTTTGGCAGGTGGTGCGGCGATCGACGAATTTGGTGTACCACTGCCCGAAGTGACTCTTAAGACTTGTCAATCGGCGGACGCCGTTTTGCTCGGCGCTGTAGGTGGTCCCAAGTGGGATCATGTTCCGACCGAACAGCGTCCTGAAAAAGCTCTTCTAGGTCTTCGAAAAGGTTTAGGCTTATATGCCAATTTGCGCCCCGCAAAGCTTTATCCCGCCCTTTCCGCAGCCAGTCCTTTGCATCCCACTATTGTCAAAGACGGCATAGATATCTTGTTTGTGAGAGAGTTGATTGGTGGCATCTATTTCGGCGAAAGGGGTAGGTCTGGCAGTGGATCAACCCTGCGTGGCTATGATACTGAGAGCTATTCAGTTGCCGAGGTAGAACGGATTGCCCGAATGGCTTTCATCGCAGCTGAAGGAAGAAAAAAGCACGTTATCTCGGTTGATAAAGCTAATGTCTTGGAGAGTTCGCGAGTTTGGCGAGAAACAGTAGAAAAAATAGCTGCCAATCATCCGGCGGTCACATTGGAGCACTTATATGTTGACAACGCAGCCATGCAGCTCGTTAAACGACCTAGCACGATGGATGTGGTGGTAACGACGAATATGTTTGGTGACATTCTGTCCGATGAAGCGGCGATGATTACCGGTTCTATCGGCATCTTGCCTTCGGCTTCCTTGGGAGAACCAGACAAACCAGGTATGTATGAGCCGATCCACGGATCAGCTCCTGATATTGCAGGTACAGGACAGGCAAATCCCTTGGCAACGATTTTATCGGTAGCTTTGATGTTGCGCTATTCGTTGCATCAATCCGAAGCAGCCAAAGATATTGAGAAAGCTGTCGATCAAGTTTTATCAGAGGGGTGGCGATCTCGTGATCTCATCCTTCCCAATCAGACAGTCGATCCTGATAAGATCGTAGACTGTGACGGCATGACTGAGAAAGTGTTAGCCTGTCTTTAAAGTATTTTGATTATTTACTCTATAAAATAAAGTATATAATTTGAATTTAGTATCCTATATTATGGCATTTTAAAAGATGAGACGATCAAGGGAGTATAGTTAAACAATTATTGAAGAAAGGATATGAATCATCGCATTTCTATATGCCGGTGATTTGGTGACAGCATGAGAAGTGAACAAATTAAAGTTGGCAAAAGTCGCGCCCCACACCGTTCATTATTATATAGTCTTGGCTTGACAGAGACAGAGATGGAGCGCCCCTTTATCGCCGTTGTGAATTCATTTAATGAAATCGTTCCAGGCCACATTCATCTGAGAGAAATCACGGAAAAAGTCAAGGACGGTATCCGATTAGCCGGTGGTGTTCCCTTTGAATTCCCTGCTATTGCTGTCTGTGATGGTATCGCAATGAATCATGACGGCATGCACTATTCACTGGTTAGTAGAGACTACATTGCCGATTCCTGTGAAATTATGCTCCAGGCTCATCAATTCGACGGCGTTGTTTTTATTCCTAACTGCGATAAAGTAGTGCCTGGTATGCTGATGGCAGCAGCTCGCTTGGATCTGCCTTCTATTTTTGTAAGTGGCGGTCCTATGTTGCCAGGTGACTCGGCTCGCTTTGGGCGTATGGGCTTGATGTCGGTGTTTGAAGCAGTTGGAGCAGAATCGGCAGGGAAAATCAGTGAAGCTGAATTAATTCGCGTCGAACAAGAAGTCTGTCCTACCTGTGGTAGCTGTGCTGGTATGTATACCGCTAACACGATGAACTGTTTGACGGAGGCAATTGGTCTGGGGCTGCCAGGCAACGGCACTATCGCTGCGGTTTTAGCAGACCGTCGCCGGCTTGCCAAAGAGGCGGGCATGCGCATCCTTGATCTTGTTGAAGAAAATAAAACTGCCCGCATGATTATGAATAAAGGCAATTTAGTCAACGCAATGCGAGTGGATATGGCTCTAGGTGGATCCACCAATTCGGTGCTTCATATGTTGGCAATTTCCCGGGAAGCAGGTAGTCCGCTTACACTAAAAGAGATTGAAGAACTTTCTGCGACAACCCCACAACTCTGTAAACTTGACCCCGCTGGAGATGACTTTATAACCGATTTAAATGCCAACGGCGGTATCTCTGCGGTTATGGCAGAATTAGCTAAAAAAGATCTCATTGATAAGTCCGTCAATACAGTGGATGGTACATTAGCGGAACGCCTAGAAGGCAATGGGGGCAGCAATGGCTATGTGATCCACAGCGTCGATGACCCTGTTTCTCCTGACGGGGGTCTTGCCATACTGTTTGGCAACATCGCCCCCGAGGGCTGTGTTGTAAAGAAAGGTGCGGTCTTACCTGAAATGCTACAACACGAAGGACCTGCCCGAGTATTTGAAAGTGAAGAAGAGGCCTGTGAAGCAATCTTTGGTGGCAAAATTCAACCCGGCGACGTGGTCGTCATCCGCTTCGAAGGACCTAAAGGAGGTCCTGGTATGCGGGAAATGTTAAGTCCCACCAGCGCGCTTGCCGGTATGGGTTTGGACAATTCAGTCGCCTTGTTGACCGACGGTCGTTTCTCCGGCGCCAGTCGCGGCGCTTCCATAGGTCATATCACGCCGGAAGCAGTGGACGGAGGCTTAATCGGTAAAGTCCTTGAAGGTGATCCAATTGCCATTGATATTCCGGCTCGTACCATTAGCTTGAAAGTGTCTGAAGACGAGTTGGCAAATAGAAAATTTGCTCCACAACCAGAACGTAATTTAAAAGGTGTTTTGGCTCGTTATGCCCGGCAAGCTGGCAAAGCTTCGGAAGGCGCAGGCATGGAAATAGGTTGACTATTCTCTACAAATATTAATTAAAATCAATCTTTAAATAATACTATTATTAATCTAAATATGAATATTTTTAAGAGGTATGGATATGAATGGTGCTGAAACTGTAGTCAAATTTTTACAGGACAAAGGGGTTACATGTGGCTTTGGGTATCCGGGAGGACCTGTTTTGGTTCTCTATGAAGCAATATATAAGTTAAAATTCAATCATATTTTAACGCGCCACGAGCAGGGAGCGGTTCACGCTGCCGAAGGTTATGCTAAGGCAACAGGTAAACCCGGTGTTGTATTTGCTACATCAGGTCCCGGTGCTACAAACTTGGTCACTGGATTAGCCGATGCTAAGTTGGACTCGGTTCCGCTTTTAGCGATCACTGGGGCGGTTGCACGGGATGACACAGGAAGTGATGCATTCCAGGAAGCTGATATAACGTGTGTTACAGAGCCAGTCACGAAGTATAACTACTTTATTATGGATGAGAGTGAATTGTTACCTGCCCTAGAGGAAGCTTGGGAAATGACCACATCTGATCGACCAGGTCCTGTTTTGATTAATATTCCCAAAGATATTTTGGCAACCTCTATTCCGGCAGATCACAATGCTACCAATAAAGTGCGTCGTCACCGCCCACAACCGCCGGAATCGGAAACTCAAATCCCCGCGGTCTTAGAGGCGCTGTCGCAGTCGGAAAAACCACTGATGTTGGTAGGTGGCGGTTGTAATATCTCACCTTCAGCACCGGCAGCTTTGAAAGGCATCGTTGATGCCATTGGTTTGCCCTGTGCTACCACTTTGATGGGTAAAGGTACATTAGCAGCTGATCAACGCCACTACCTCGGTCACATCGGTATGCATGGAACCGTTCAATCTAACCATGCCCTAGCCGAGTGTGATTTACTTTTAATTGTCGGTTCCAGACTGAGCGACCGGGTGGTCGCACTGCCAGATGATATGCGCGCAGCTGTGCGCACCATTATCCATGTAGATATAGATGGCTCTGAAGTGGGGAAGCGTATTCGTCCAGATATTCCTATCGAAGCTGACGCCGGAAAATTTTTATCCGGATTGTTAGATGCTGTTACCAATAATGGGTGGCGTGCGCCCGAGGTCTGGCAATCTTGGCGAGATATGCTGGAGGATTTGACAATTCGATTTAATCGTCTAATAACAAAACGCCTTGCAGCGACAGATCCACTGCGAGCATCATTTATTATCGACCGAGCGTCACACTTATTTGCGGGGCAAGATCCCTTGGTTGTTACGGATGTAGGTCAGCACCAGATGTTTGCAGCCCAATACTTTAAAATTGAATCACCCAACTCATTTTTGACCTCTGGCGGATTGGGTACAATGGGTTTTGGTCTTCCGGCGGCGATCGGAGGATCTTATGGCTGTCCTGAACGACCGACAGTGCTAGTCGCAGGGGATGGCGGACTCCAGATGACCATACAGGAATTAGGTCTGTTAGCAGCCCTCGATCTGCCTGTTTTTATTATGATCATGGATAACTCTACACTAGGTATGGTGCGTCAATGGCAGACCCTTTTCTTTGACGAACACTACAGCCAGTCCATGCTTGGTAATAACCCTGACTTTGTGAAAATTGCCGAAGCCTACGATATCACTGGAAAAAATATCCATACCGTTGAAGAATTTGATGCCGCAGTGTCTGATTTTCAGGCTAATCCGCGCCCTTATTTAACACGGATTTATGTAGAAACGTTCGAGAATGTATTTCCGATGATTCCAGCGGGAAAGGGTCCTGGTGATTTGATTATGCCAGGTTTTGAAGCATGACAAAACCATTAAAAATTGCACTTGTTGCTCATAATGCCCGTTTCACGCATACCAATCCTTCTGTACGAAGTATGCTTGTAAATGCTAACAAACAGCTGTCCGCCGCCATTGACGACGGACGGCTGACTTTTGTGGCGTGTGAATTAACAATTAATGATCCCCTCGATGACCGGGCTGCTAAACTTCACGATTTGGATGCTGACATCTATCTTTTTTCCGCCTATATATGGAATATCGAAGAAACCAAAGCAGTTGCTGAGATCATTAAGAAGGCGAATCCAAATCGTTTAATCGGCTGCGGTGGTCCTGAAGTGTCTTATACTCCCGAAACTGATTTAATAGAAACCCCTTGGTTTGATTTTATTCTATGTGGTGAGGGAGAAGTGCAGATTGTTGAGCTAGGGAAAGCTATATTAAAGCATTGGATTCCTCTTTTATCCAGTAGCAAAATTCAGATTTCAAGTTTTTTTGCAGCAGCCTTGGCTTCTATGACAACTGCAGTCAGAGGCATGGTCTGTCGCGACAGATATGCAGAAATACGCGTCGATCAATCGTCGGCATTAAATCTAGAAAGACCTGAGATTAAGTTCGTATATGGTCCAGCTAATGAATATGTGGATCTCAACCAACTACCATTTTTATGGGATCAATCACTAGGAGAGGAAATCAATTCTGATGAGCAAATCAAAAACCGGATGCTTTACTATGAGAGCAGCCGCGGCTGTCCTTTTCATTGTGTCTATTGTCTGTCTTCGGTAGAAAAAGGGTTGCGCCTGCGGGATTTGAATAAGGTTTTCATTGAATTGAAGGAATTGGTCGATCGGGACGCCATGCTCGTTAAATTCGTTGATCGCTCCTTTAATGCTGTTCCGTCTAGAGCTCAAGCGATTTGGCAGTATTTAATTGATATCTATCGTCCTGGTCAGAAGACTCGCTTCCATTTTGAAATTGAAGCAGATCTTATGGACCAAGCAGCGCTGGATTTATTGACCACTGCACCCTCCCATTTATTTCAATTTGAAATCGGCGTTCAGACAACTAACAACAAAGTTTTAAAGACAATTAAAAGACAGCAGAATAACGATCATGTGGCATCTGTAGTGTCTGCACTTCGTCGCACATGTGATATTCATCTACACTTAGATCTAATTGCCGGTCTTCCTGGCGAAGATATGAATTCCTTTAAACAGTCATTCAATGATGTTTACGCTATGAAACCTGACGTTATTCAGTTAGGATTTTTAAAGATTCTTAAGGGCACACCCATGGCGCAGATGGCGACAGAACGGGGTTACACCTGGCGTACAACACCCCCCTACGAAGTGATTACAAGCGATGGGATGTCCTATGCCGATTTGCAATCATTAAAAAGAATTGAAGCAGTCTTGGACCGGTTTTATAATCAACCGTGGTTAGATAATGTATTGGAACCTGTTCTCGCTGCCTACAGCGATGCATTTTCTTTTTATGAAGATCTGGCGGCTTTTGGTCAAAAACGAGATTTGTTATATCGCCGGGTGTCAGCTGAAGAATGGTATGCCGAACTATTGCGCTTTGCTAAAGAATGGGTCTTTAAAGATAATGAAAACCCTCAAAAAGCTCAGGCGTGGCATACCTATTTTAAATCCTGCTATCAGGCTCAACAACGTAGAGGTAGGATTAATTGGGATGTGTTTGTGTCTCGATATGGCATAGAAGAATGATCCAAAGAAGTAGTGGAATTCATGAATTTCAAGTGATTAAAAATTCTCCTGATTTAACAATTATTAGACCTGTGATTATTGGCATGAAAACTCTAATTAGGGAAATTTAAAAGTAAATCCTAAAATCATAATTTTTTCTATAAATATGATAAAATTAACATATTATAGGTACAGATCTTTGGAGGTGTAATATGTTGCAATTTAATATGAAGAATGCAGCTCAATTTGTCTCTCAGCAGGAAATGGATAATCTGAGAGCACAAATGAAACTGGCTCAACTACAAACGCTAGAAAAGAATGGCCCGGGCAATGACTTTTTGGGCTGGGTCGATTTACCCGTCGACTATGACAAAGAAGAATTTAATCGCATCAAAAATGCGGCAACTCGCATCCAAGAGCATTCTGGCTTACTGGTCGTGGTCGGAATTGGTGGCTCTTACCTAGGTGCCCGTGCTGTAATTGAACTATTGTCACATCACTTTAATGACTACTTGCCTGGCAACAAACGTAAATTCCCGCGCATTGTCTTTGCCGGCAACAACATTAGTGGAGCTTATCTGGCAGATTTGATGGATGTGCTAGATGAGTATTCTGTCTCGTTAAATGTGATTTCTAAATCGGGTACAACGACTGAACCGGCCATTGCATTCCGTATTTTGCGCAACTATATGGAGGATAGATACGGCAAAGAAGCAGCCAAAGATCGTATATTCTGTACCACAGATCGCAACAAAGGTGCTTTGAAGCATCTTGCGGATCAAGAAGGATACGAGACGTTTGTCATACCCGATGATATCGGCGGACGTTACTCCGTTTTGACAGCGGTAGGACTCTTACCAATTGCCGTCGCTGGCATTTCTATCGACGATTTAATGGCTGGAGCTGCCCAGGGCAGAGAACGCTTTGCAAATACGAGTTTTACAGATAATGATGCCGCCCAGTATGCCGCAGCCAGAACTTGCCTGATGCGCAAGGGTTATGAAATAGAGATTCTGGTCAATTACGAACCGGCCTTCCATTATATGACGGAGTGGTGGAAACAACTCCAAGGTGAAAGTGAAGGCAAGGACAATCGAGGTCTTTTCCCTGCCGGTGTTGATTTTTCCACCGACTTGCATTCGATGGGGCAATATATTCAGGCGGGACGTCGCATTCTGTTCGAGACGGTTGTCAGCTTTGAGGATGCCGGCCGCACAGTTGAGATACCCAAAGATGAAGCCAATCTTGATGGCTTAAACTTCTTGGCTGGAATGGGCATGGATGAAGTTAATCAAAAAGCAATGCAGGGCACAGTGTTAGCCCACGTCGACGGCGGTGTGCCAAATTTAGCTATCAATCTCAGTGAGCGGACAGCCTTTAGTTGCGGCGAACTTATTTATTTCTTTGAAATTGCATGTGCCTTTGCAGGTTATCTCAATGCCATCAATCCATTCGATCAACCAGGCGTCGAAGCATATAAGAACAATATGTACAGCTTGCTCGGTAAACCCGGCTATGAAGAAGAGGGTAAAAAATTGCAAGCGCGCATTGACGCTACAAAATAATTGTATAACATATAATCTAGATATTATTTAATGCCAATCATTTTATGTATAAAATAATTTTATATATTTAATAGACGCATTGAGTTCCATTTAAAACTGTCGCTGCTACGGTAGCGGCAGTTTTTAGAGAAAAAATATTCAGGGGTAAGGTAAAATTTGAATTGCGTAAACTTATCGCGCAGTTTGTTGCGCAGTGTTGAGAAGCCCGCCCGTTATGTTGGTGGTGAAGTTAATAGTGTAGTAAAAGAGGTCACAAAAGACTTAGTTCGCTTTGGATTTTGTTTTCCTGACACATATGAAATCGGCATGTCAAATATGGCGTTGCGGATTATTTATAATATTTTAAACCGCCGCAATGATGTGTGGTGTGAGCGGGTTTTTTCGCCGTGGATTGATATGGAAGCTGCTATGAGGGAACAAGGTATTCCGCTATTTACGATCGAATCCCGAACACCAATAAATGAGTTAGATGTGCTAGGATTTACCCTGCAGCACGAACTGTCTTACTCTAATATCTTAAATATGTTAGATTTAGCTTCCATTCCTTTCTACACCCATGAGCGCGAAGATTTGTTTCCGCTGATTTGTGCCGGCGGTCCCATTGCCTATTGCTGCGAACCTATTGCCGACTTTTTAGATTTCGTAATGGTTGGCGATGGCGAGGGGTTAATTGATGATGTCATGGATATTATTGTTGCTGCGAAGACCAAACCGAATATGACAAAGGAGGCTTTATTAGCAGAACTCTGTGGTTTGCAAGGCATCTATGTACCTTCTTTTTATGATGTAAAATATAATAACGATGGAACAGTAAAAGAGATTGAGCCTAATCATCCCGCCGCTCCAAAAAAAGTTTTAAAATATATCGTGCGGGATCTTGATCGCGTTCCTTTTCCGACACAGATGTTGGTTCCCAATACCGAGATCGTACACGACCGCATGTTTTTGGAAATTTTTCGAGGCTGTCCGCGGGGTTGTCGTTTTTGTCAAGCGGGTCAACTTTATCGTCCGGTAAGAGAGAAATTGCCCAATACCTTAGTTCAAAATGCCCTTGAAATGACAAGATCTTCTGGGTATGACGAATTGGGATTACTGTCTCTATCTACTTCGGACTATGGTTGTTTAGGTCCTTTGACAGACAATCTTTTAGAACTATTGGAACCAAAGCAAGTCAGCCTTTCCCTGCCGTCTCTGCGTCTCGATAGTTTTTCGATGGATTTGATGGAAAGGGTTTCGAGGGGACGTAGAAGTGGACTTACATTCGCCCCGGAAGCTGGGACGCAGCGCCTGCGAGATGTCATCAACAAAGGTATTACTGAAGAAGATCTTTTGACCGCTGCTGCGACTGCCTTTGCCGGAGGTTATGCCGGTATAAAACTATACTTTATGTTGGGTCTTCCTACAGAAACTGAAGAAGATGTGGCTGGCATAGCAGATTTAGCAAATAAAGTAGCAGAGGTCCATAGGAATACAACCCCTGTCAAGGGTAAACGCCGTCGACTTAGCATGGTCGTCAGCACATCAATGTTTGTACCTAAACCATTTACACCTTTCCAATGGGCAGCTCAAGACAGCATTGAAAAGATGCAGGAAAAGCAAGATATCTTGAAAGAAAACATTAAAAATAGGGGAATTCGATACAATTGGCATGATGCAACTGTTTCCCGTTGGGAAGCTGTACTGGCTAGAGGAGACAGACGGTTAGCTCCAGTTTTAGTGCGCGGTCTAAGACAAGGTCAGACTTTTGATGCATGGGACGAACAGTTTAACGGCGAAGTTTGGTTTGAAGCCATGGCTGTAGAAGGGTTGGATCCTGACTTTTATACGACGCGACAACGCACAAAAGAGGAAATCTTTCCATGGGATCATATTGACTGCGGAGTAAGTAAGTCATTCTTCTGGTCTGAGTGGGAAAAAGCACAGCGCGCCGAATTGACGGCAGAGTGTCGCACCGCCTGTCATGCTTGTGGCGCCCAGCAATTTAAATGCGGTATTTGTCCTACCGCTCCAACGCAAATAAAGTCAGAGCAACCCCAATCAAATGACTTTAAATCTAGTCATAGTCGTGAACAAGGAGGAGCCGCCTATGTCTGATCCTAATGCGGTACAAAAGTGGCAAGTTCGTCTTTGTTTTTCTATTAAAGGTGCCCTAGTTTGGTTGGGACACCTAGACATGATGAGAACAATGGAAAGGTCTTTGCGCCGAGCGGAACTGCCGCTATTCTATTCCCAGGGATTTAATCCCCGCCCTGAATTGGTTTTTGCGCTGCCGGCAGGTGTAGGCATTGAGACTGAAAGAGACTATGTGGATATTTTTTTGAGAGAACACGTTTCGATCACTAATTTTCTAGATCGTTTGGCTAAAACAGTTCCACCAAACCTAACCCTTTTGGATGCTCATCTGGTTGTAGATGAGAAGAAAAGTATTATGGGTCGAGTATGCGCTGCAGACTACGGTTTGTATTTTCCTAAAGCAGCTTCTTTTGGGACCTTGATATGGGAAGCCCAAGCGATGCAAGTAGAAAAACATTCCAAGAAAAAAAGTCGCATCATAGATCTGCGTCCAATGCTTCTTGAAGTGTATGATAGTGAAGACTCTAATGCCCTTGAAATTAAAGTTAAGGCAGGAAGTGCTGAAAATATGCGTATGGACTTATTGAGCCAAGTTTTAGTCGACCAATTTGGCGCTTCAGAAGATAATGTTAACAATGCTCGCATCGTTCGACATGACTTGTATTTTTTGCCGGTAAAAACAAATAAAGGATGAGCAAGACCTTTTGCCCAATCCATCTATGTGTCATTAACCGGTTTATATTATTGTATTTTGAAGTTACAATATCATATAGAAAGTTAGTTAGTTGAACTTAGGATCTAGCACTTAATTTTATTAACTCAACTCAGAGACTGCTATTTATAATTAATTAAGTTAAAGAAAACGACCGACGATTGAACAGAGTATAAAAGGAGAACGAGATGACAGTTCCATCAATTGTGCTGCCACCATACTTTTCATCTGGTATAGTCATTCAACAGCATGTACCTTTGCAACTAAAAGGAACGGCACCACCGGGATCATCCCTGGCTCTTGAATTATATTGCGAGGCACCGCCAGAAGGTGTGCCCGTTATTGTTGAGAAAAAAATTGGTCTGGTGCATACCGATCGTTGTGATGTGGATGCAGATGGCAATTTTGCACTTTTTATACCATCTTTGGGTGCTTCGTTTCACCGTTATACTCTTCATATTTATTTTATTACTCAACCGGATTCCGAAGAAGAGAAGACCTCCGAAGAAACAGATGAAGCTGATCAAAGCAAGGACGCTGAGAAAACAAAGAAAAAAAAGACACTTGTAAAACCAAGTGAAAGACTTATTGTAGAAAATATTTTGGTCGGTGAAGTCTGGGTGACTGGTGGACAAGGCAATATGGAAATGCCCCTTTATGCCGTCAACGAAGGTCGCGATATACCCCTCTTTCAAAAGGCAGATTATGTACGTTTCTTTGTTCAAGATGCTTTTGGTATTGATCCTACAAAAGGTGCATTTAGTTATAGACCAAAACGGCGCTTTGCCAATGCCTTTTGGGTAACCAGCAATGATGATCAGAATTTACGTCATATAAGCGGACTGGCCGCTTATATCGGCATAGAATTAGAAAATGCCTTACAAGTTCCCATTGGAATTATTGATACTGCTTTAGCTGAATCAATGGTTCATACCTGGATTGATCGAGGAACCATCCAATCAGATCGCAAGTATGTTCAGCAGTTGCAGGAGCGGGGACTATGGGTGGACAAGAAGACATGGGCACCAAGAAGTCGTCGCAGTATTCGCCAACCGTCGGTGTTTTTTAATCACAAAATTGCACCGTTCGAAGGTATGTCTGTACGTGGATTTATTTTTGCTCAAGGTGAAAATGAAGTTGGCGATGAATATTTTTTCCAGAGAGGTTTCCTACTGCAAATCGAGAGCTGGCAGAAAGTATTTAAACCAGTTCCCGGGGAAAAATTGCGCGTCGTTTATACCGGACTATCGCCTTGTTCTTACTATGAGGAATCGGCGTCAGCGTTGCCTCGTTTTAATTTAATGTTGGCTCGACTTAGAAAAGCTGTACCCGTGCCAGCTGGGTTTGTCGCAGTTCAAGACTTAGATCCGTCTTGGGTAACTTCGCCCCCGCAGTGGCGCAACCCGCGTTATCCAGTATATAAAAGAGAACTGGCCATCCGAATCGCTACGATTATTTTAGGTATGGCTTACCGTCGTAAACTTCCGGTAACTTCCCCTGAAATCAGCCGGGTTAAACGGGTTGGCAATAAGCTCATGTTATCCCTGCGTCACCTGGAACAAAATTTAAAACTCCGCAGCGGAGATACGTCCTTGAAAGGTTTTGCCATCTGCGGTGAAGATAATGTTTATCGACCTGCTTATGCAACCATTTTGTATGGCATCGAGGTCATGGTATGGCATCCAGACATCGCCATTCCCAAACAAATTACTTACGCATACCGCGAAATGGCTTTGGAAGCAAATCTGCAGACTGGTGAAAATTTAACGATTGCCCCCTTTTCAACATCTAATGATCCCGGAGAACCGGCGGCTGAAAATGAGTGGACGTACTGTGACCAATTATTTACTTGGGCAACGACCAAGGGTATACAAGTACAAAATAAGACCAATCTAGATAGTAAGACTAATCACGTTAGACCAGCCACATCTGCGGTCCATACCCCAAAGGACAAGATTCGCAAACCAAAAATGGATTTGTCCTCGGATATGCTGTATCCTGGCGGTGTGTTGCCCACTGAATTCATTTCTCAGTGGCGGGATTTGGAAGAAGTGGATGTCCGCCTAAAGCTAAACACACAGACTTTTTATTCTGGAGGTAATTCTCTAGCTGTAAGTTATGCTGGCAGCGAGGCAGATATGCCCATTTTATCGCCAGAATTAGATGCATTTTCTATGCGTCCCCATTTATATCTAAAGAATTATCATAGTTTACAAATCATGGTCTTCAATATGGACGGTCGTGTAAAAGAACTTCGTTTGGAAGGCAGTTCGCAGTGGCATCGTTTGGAAGCTTCTGTTGAATGGCATACGTTTATTTTTGACCTAAAGCCGCTGCATGAACAAAATATCAATCATATTGTTTTGCGTATTATGGATAAAATGAGGGTCGGTCTCATTTTAATCGATCACTTTGAATTGAAGCGAAATTTATTTGAACCTTTTAAAATAGAAGGTGAGGATTTCCGCTACGGTTCTAACGAACTATATGATGAAGAGTTAGAAAGGTCAAGCATTCAGTCTACTCAGTCAAAATCCACTGATGGCACGAAGGCTAAGTCAGAATCAGATGAAAAAGACATAGGTATTAGAAAACCAGATCTAAACGCCAGTCCACCACCGCAAATTCGTCGGGTTACATTGGATAAACTTGATTTGAATGATTTTGCGGGTGTCAATGCCGACGGCAAGGCTCCTACGGAAATGGAGTTAGATAAAGCTAAAAATATCGACAAAAGCGAGACAGAAAAGAACGGAGGATCATCCGAATTAGACCAAACTGTGGAGAGTGACGAGACCGATGCAAAAGAATAGTTGGTCGGATCCATTCGAGTACATTTCTTTGGGCAAACTTTTAAAACAATATAATATCGCCCTCAATAAACGTCTCGGACAGCATTTCTTAAGCGACTGGAACACACTACGTCGCATAGTTGAATTGGCGACTGTAAGCGAGGAGGACTTGGTTTTAGAGATAGGATGCGGCGCCGGCACGTTGACAACGACTATAGCAGCGACGGGTGCTTCAGTGATCGGTATTGAAATCGATCGTTCTTTAGCTCCCCTGCTAACAGATCGTTTTATGGACCATACGAATGTTAATATCATTTATGACGATGCGTTAAATCTGGATTTTCAGAAGTTGCTAAATCAACAAAAAAATTTTTCTCAACTAAAGATCATAGCTAATGTGCCCTATTATATTACGTCAGCTTTGGTAGAAAAATTTTTGCTCGAAATACCTTTTGCCGAAACTATTGTCGTTCTTGTACAACAGGAAGCGGGTGAGCATTTTACAGCAAAAAGCGGCAAATCTTTTGGACCTCTGACTGTTCTTTGTCAAACTTATGGTGAAGTGAGGGAAGTTTTTAAAGTTAAACCGTCACTTTTTTTGCCGCCCCCTCAAGTTATATCGTCGGTCATTCAGATGACTTCCAGAAAGCTACCTGTAGTTTTAGATTATTTAGCATTCTATGATTTTTTACAGAGTTGTTTTAAACAGAGAAGAAAGACATTGATCAATAATTTGCACCACGCTTTCCCACAATTTGAAAAATCTAGTTTAGAAAAAATATTGCAAGAATTGGGTTTAGAACTTGCAATTCGACCAGATCGAGTGGATGTAAAAACATTTTGTAATTTATTCAAATATTTTTGTTAAAGTATTGAATGTTTTATGTTATACAATGATAATCTTTTGAATCTTTTGTGAAAATTTATTCATTCTCATGGTTTGTTAATCATTTTTCATAAATTATTGTATACCTAATCCACCTGACTATGATAATATTATCCATAGTGTGAAAATTGGCTTAGTAGAGAATTTGCGTGTTTTTTAAGTTCTATTGAGTTAAAATAAGAAAGGATTTTGCTATGAGTTGTCAAAGTAAAGCTGTAAAACAATGGGTCGATGAAATGATCGAACTTTGTCAACCTGACAAAGTTGTTTGGCTGGACGGTTCTGAAGAAGAAAAGAAACGTCTAGAAGAAGAAGCCCTTTCAACGGGTGAAATGCAGCTTCTCGACCAAGAAAAATGGCCAGGTTGTCTCTATCACCGCACGGCGGTAAACGACGTTGCACGTGTTGAAGGCAGAACGTTCATTTGTACTAGAAAAGAAGAAGACGCTGGTCCAACTAATCACTGGGCAGACCCCAAAGAGATGTATGAAAAATTAGGTGCGATGTATGACGGCGTTATGAAAGGCCGCACAATGTATGTCATCCCCTATATCATGGGTCCCGCCGGTTCACCGTTCTCTAAAGTGGGCGTTGAATTGACCGACAGCATTTATGTTGTATTAAACATGCGCATTATGACCCGTATGGGTGATGTCGCCTGGAAACAACTCGGCGATAGCGATGAATTTGTTAAAGGTCTGCACTCCAAAGCAGCTGTGGATCAGGATAAGCGCTACATCGTACATTTCCCCGAAGACAATACCATCTGGTCCATTAACTCGGGTTATGGTGGAAATGTTCTGTTGGGTAAGAAGTGCTTTGCTCTGCGTATTGCTTCTTTCCAAGCTAAGAATGAAGGATGGATGGCTGAGCATATGCTCATTCTCGGCATTGAGAACCCCGAAGGCAAGACTCAATATCTTACCGGTGCGTTCCCAAGTGCCTGTGGCAAAACAAATCTAGCCATGTTGATTCCTCCGGCATACGCCGAAGGTTACAAAGTTTACACCGTCGGTGACGATATCGCTTGGATGCGTCCTGATAAAAATGGTGAAAACTTATTGGCGATTAATCCGGAATCCGGCTTCTTTGGCGTCGCTCCTGGTACCAGCATGAAGTCCAATCCGAATGCCATGTTGACAACAAAAACAAATACGATTTTCACCAACGTTGCATTGACAGATGATATGCAGCCTTGGTGGGAAGATATGGGCATACCAGCTCCGGCTCACTTGACCGACTGGATTGGCGACGACTGGACTCCTGACAGTGATAAGAAAGCGGCCCATCCTAACTCTCGCTTTACTGCTCCTGCCGGACAGTGCCCCTGTATTTCTGATCAATGGGAAGATCCGAATGGTGTACCTATTTCTGCGATCTTATTTGGTGGTCGTCGTGCTAAGACTGCTCCCTTGGTCTATCAATCGTTTGACTGGAAGCACGGTGTCTTCGTAGGTTCTACAATGGCATCTGAAACTACAGCTGCCGCAGCCGGCGCAGTCGGTGTCGTACGTCGTGATCCCATGGCTATGTTGCCTTTCTGCGGTTATAACATGGGCGATTATTTCCAACACTGGCTTGATATGGAAGACAAGATTAAAAATCTACCTAAGATCTTTAATGTTAACTGGTTCCGTCTTGACGATAACGGCAAGTTTATTTGGCCGGGCTTCGGCGATAACTTCCGCGTTCTGCAGTGGATTCTGAAGCGTTGCAACGGTGAAGTCGATGCCGTCGAATCCCCCATCGGTTATCTGCCTCATCCAGAAGATATTTGTCTTGATGGTCTTGATGACTTCACGACTGAAGACGTGGCAGACTTGCTAAGTGTGGACATCGACGTCTGGGAAGAAGAGATTGCTGACATCGAAGAACACTACAAGAAATTTGATCGTCTGCCTCAAGAGTTAACTGATCAGCTAGCAGCAATGAAAGAACGCTTTGCCAAGTTGAAATAATTCTTCAGACGTGAAATATATTACTTTAAAATTATAAATAATAAGCCAAGCAATATATAAAGTTTTCTTTGCAAAAGGCTAATATAATTTTCTAATTAAGAGTTAAGAAGCGGCACATCCATGAAAGACGTGTCGCTTCTTTATGCTTGACTTGTTGATATAGAATTAAAGACCTGCTCTTCGCTGTGATCGAGTTTATTGGTCTGTTAAAAATCTATATAAATAAATGAGCAAAATCATTTTCAAATAATTATGTAAAGGTACATAAGTATGTATAATAAATAAGAACATATTGAGATTAATTTTTGTGGAGGTTTACCATGAACCATTATATTGCACATATTGGTAATTTAAAATATGCCTTGAATATTGTCAGAGATGAAGCTTGGATGGATAAAATTACTTCGGCGATATCAGATCGGGTAGAAAATCTTAAAGACAGCAATCCATCGTTAGGCACACTTCAAATTACTACCCTAGCCTTTATTAATTTTATGAATGACTTTTACGAACTTGAAGAACAGCGCGATGAGCTTTTGGCAGCTCTTGAAAAAGCAGATCCCGAACAAGCAACCGCGTTTAAAGATAAGCTTGCCCAGGAGTTAGCATCACAGGCAAATGCATCCAAGGGAAAAAAACAAGAAAGATTAACACAGAATAATGTCCCAATCCGCACGAGCAACGAAAAAAGTCTAAAAAACAGTCCTAATCGAGCGGAGACGAAGAAACGTATAGAACCAAGTCAGAATTCTGAACAGAAACCGACAGGCTCTGATGTATCAGGAAGTTCTGAAACAACCATGTCTACATCAACGACTTCACCCTTCCAGTCATTGAGTCAGGTGCCAACAACGGAAACACCAAAAGCTCCGGCGCGCCCTGTACGTAAACCCGGTGTTTCTATTGATCCATTGACGGGTAAACCTCGGGAGGTAGACCGCAGCAAGCAGTCGACGGCGATCGACCCTTTAGCGCCGAAACGAAAAAAGACAGAAAAAGGGGATATTAATCCTTTTGCACATAGGACGAAAAAAGAATCATATTCGATTGATCCATTTACCGGTAAACCACGCCAAAGTCAATCTGCTAAACGTTCTGGAACTGGTACTTCTAAATCATCCCGAGAGCACGATTCAAAGAAAGACAGATCGGATCACAAAGGACGCCGCGGTAGCAGTATTAATCCTTTTAAGTAATCCTTATTCATAAGATGTATTATTAAATTCTTTACTTGGTTGGAGGGTAGCTATGAATTTTAGCGGTGAAATTCTCGCACCGGTAGGTAACTTCGAAATGTTAAACGCGGCTTTAGCCTATGGTGCCGATGCCGTCTACTTCGGCTGCGGTCATCTCAATGCACGCAGCGAAACTGCAGCCTTCTCATTGACCGACCTGCCTAGAATTGCTAGATTATGCCACCGTCATAATTGCCGTGCCTATTTAGCTTTAAACACGTTGATTTATTCACATGAAATTGATTTAGCTATGACATATGGGAATGCGGCAATGGCAGCAAATATAGACGCTGTGATTGTCCAAGATATCGGCTTAGCCGCTGCACTCCACAAAGCTTTTCCCGAAATGATTTTACACGGCAGTACCCAAATGACCATCGGTTCTTTGGCTGCACTTTCCTGGGCACGGGAGATTGGAATATCCCGTGTTATTCTGCCTCGTGAGTTATCGCTATCAGAGATTAAATACTACACCGATTTTGCCCACTCAATTGACTTAGAAGTCGAAGTGTTTGTCCATGGAGCACTCTGTGTTTCCGTTTCTGGGCAATGTGGATTAAGTCGTCTCGCCGGTGGTCGCAGTGCCAATCGAGGCGAATGCGCTGGACCATGCCGACATGAATGGATGCTTTTTCAAGATAATCAAAAAGTAAAAGAGGGTGCTATCCTGTCTCCGCGAGATCAGAGTATAATCACACAAATACATCAGTTGGCATCTTTAGGAATAGATTCCTATAAAATTGAAGGACGTTTGCGTCAACCTGTTTATGTGGCGACAGTTGTGGAAGCTCTCCGCAACGCTTTGACAGGGCAACCTGTTGATGAGGAAGCATTGCTATTAGCCTATAATCGCGGCGGACATTTTACGACTGCTTTTATGCACGATGAAGACGGCACTGACTTTTTGTCTGGCTCTTATGTTGGCAGTTTTGGAATTTGTAACGGTGTTGTTGTGGAATTAGATCCGGACCAGGGTTGGTTGTATTATCGACCAGAAAAAAATCGGTCTTTACCCGGTGACGGCGATGTATTATCTGTACGTACCCCTGATGGCAGCAGAGAATTAGCAAGTTCTCCGGCAAGGCAAATTAAAGAAACAGGAGGACTTGTCGGTTACCGAGGGCTTCATCCCGATGTTTTGCGCAAACTTAATCGGGGCGATCGCATCTACCGCATGACAAATGTCAGCAAAGAAAAAGAAGTCGCCTCTGCGAAATTACCGCGGTTGCCTGTCGTTATGTCTCTCGAGGCCGCAGGTTCAGTTGTGCAGTTGACAGCCCACTTACAAAATGAACCTGATAGTCAATTTAGTTCGCAAACTGAAGTGATACCAGATCTACCAGCACTGCCAAGCGAACGACTTATAAAACAATTGCGTAAAACCGGCGGAACTCCGTTTTGCGCTACTGAGGTATTGTTGAATTCAAATATTAATATAAGACTGCCGATTTCGGCTGTGAATCAGTTGAGACGCCAAGTCTTGGACGGATTGCTGGGAGTGATCGACGACACAGATGGTGTTGCGTATTCTGGTTCAACCAGTGCAAAAAAAGATGACAGTGGATCAGATTTAAAACGTCCCTTTGTGTTGTCCCTGACTACAGCCAATATGACTGATAAGTTATTCGCTGATCCAGGTGTTTCTTCGGAACAGATACAAGGTTATATAGAAAGGGATCAAACGATTCAAGATAAGGCACAATTTGTTATAGACAACAGACCCGTTACTTCGATCCGTGCCACATATCCTGTTTATCGCTATCCTGATCCTTTACCTGAATTAGAAAATCTGCATATAGGTATTCCAATTCAGGCCATCATTGAATGGCAGCAAAATGACCCTCAACATTTTGCTGCGTGGCGACAGTCTCGGAATGTACAGTCTTTAGCTGCTATTTTGCCGCCTGCTGCCGATCTTTCATTGTGGCAAAAGTGGTTTGAATTTTTACATCAATGCCCTCCAGGTCTAATTGACCATATTCTTACCCAACAACTTTTGAAGGCAACTTTTAAGAATGTTGATCATTCTGCGGGGCGAAACGTGTCTTCGATAGAGATCAATGGAGATTTCGGACTTAATATTATCAATGAATTATCTTTTTCTATAATTGCTGCAGCTAATATAACAAGTATTGCCTTGTCACCTGAACTTACACCTGGTGAGACATTCACTCTTATCAAAGAAATTGCCGAACTTTCTGACCAAGGTCAATCGAGACATATCAACTTCTCAAAACGCTCGACAAATCCGCCAGTAAGTTCAACGGTACGAATTGCAGATGTTCTACCTGCTGTAGAAATTCTCACCTATGGCAAAGAGAGGGTTATGTACATGAAACACTGCCCCGTGGGTCTCAGGCGAGAAGGCTGTTTCCGTTGTTTAGGGCATCGATATATGATGCGTAATCTTCGTTTTGAAACGGATCAATACGAATTACACTGTCACAGAGCGTACAATTGTTGGACTGAGTTGAGGACAACTGATCCCACAGATCGCAGGCAATTGTGGAGTGAACTTATGCAATGGCAAAAGCTCAGTCCACAACTAGAACTTATTGCTAGATTGGAATTTACAACTGAATCTGCGACTGTACAAAGGGACATCGTGCACAAATTAATTTCCGCAATATAATAATACTTATAATGAGGTTTTATATAATTATATAAAGAGGCTTTTTATGAAAAACTTAAATCATCAAAAAGGAGAGGGGGGTATATTTTCAAGGCAAGAAGAAAAAACAATCGTGCCGGAACAACTCATTGTCGATGTAGAAATATGTCGCCCCCACGTAACTTTACCCGAATATGTTCATATCGGTGACGCCGGCATGGATGTAAGGGCAGCTGAAGACGTAGAACTGGCACCGGGAGAAACAGTGCTCGTGCCTACAGGATTAAAGTTTGATTTACCTTTAGGTTGGGAAATTCAGGTACGTCCACGCAGTGGGCTTAGTTTGAATACGCCTCTGCGATTGGCAAACGCTCCGGGTACGATCGACTCAGGATTTAAAGATGAGCTTCATATTATAGTTCATAACAGCAGTTGTCATTGCCAAGTCGCGGAAGAGAATAAAACTGCTATATTCAATGTCAAGAGCAAAGGAAATAAAAAGGGTACCTACCGAATTGCAGCGGGTGATCGCATTGCCCAAATTTTATTTGCGCCAGTGCATCAGACCCAAATAAGACCTGTAGAAAAACTACAAGAGCATTCACCCAATCGCGGCGGAGGCTTTGGACACAGCGGATTTTAAAAATGATCGGCAAGATCTCTGACGCAGGCAGATAGGAGAATTAAATGGCAATCATGAATCATATTCGTACTCAAATTCCCCCTTCCATTTACGACAATGTATATCAATATTTGACTGCTGCAAACTGGCCTTGTGATGGTCTGAATCTGGAAAAAGAAACAACCGCCTTTCGAGAAAATCTGCAGTATGGCTTGAATCACTGGGACACAGTCATGCATATGTTTCCTTCTTTTATTAATGTCAGCGAGGCAATCCCTGTAAATGAAACGGCCATTGTTATTGATGCAGGGGGAACGAATTTGCGTCTAGCAACAGTGTATTTTGATGATCAATATGAACCGATAATAGAACATTTTGAACAACACTTAATGCCTGGTATGGACGGACCTTGTGGATATGAAGAGTTCTATGATATTTTAGCAGCACTTGTTGAACCACTTTTAATTTATAGTACTAAGATTGGTTTTTGTTTTAGTTTTGCAACGAAAATGTTGCCTAATAAAGATGGTTTGCCCAAACCTTTTAGCAAAGAATTACAATTAAACGCCATAGTCAACCGTCCCATCGGACAGTCACTTCATGAAGCTTTGATCAGAAGAGGCGCTTTGTCTGAAAAAGATAAATTTGAAATCGTTATTTTAAATGATTCGGTGGCAGCCCTGCTCGGCGGTCTACAACATGTTAAGCAAGAAGGCTTATCTGTTTAAAATTACATCGGTTATATCTTAGGTACGGGAACTAATACTGCATATATTGAAGACAATTCTAGGATTACTAAATTAAAAGATCATTCAAATGTCGGACGGATGGTTATGAACACCGAGTCCGGTACTTATCCTATTGAAAACCGCAGTCGGTTTGACAGGGACTTGGATGCAAAAACCCAGTATCCCAACGATCATTTGTTTGAAAAAATGATTTCAGGGCGCTATAAAGGGGATTTATTGGATGAAATTATAAGTCAATCTATTAAACATACAGATCTATTTTCTACTGCTTTCAGAATAGCTTATCGCGATTGTGATTGTGTGAACACAATCGCCATGAGTTCTTTTATAGAAGACCCCTATGCAAGTGGTTCTCTGGCTGATCTTTGTGCTGAGGAAACTGACAGAGCGACAATGATGTTGCTTGCCCATGCCATCGAAGATAGAGCTGCTCAACTGGCATGCTGTAATATCGCAGGCATTTTGACCCATCTCAAACCAGACAACCAACTGCCAGTTGCCCTTATAATTGACGGCAGCACTTATTTTAAATCCCCGACTTTTAAAGCATATTTAGATCATTATTTTTCAAAATATATAAATAAAAAATTAAATTATAAATTACAGATCATACCTTCAGTGAACGGCAATCTCGTTGGAGCAACGGTGGCAATTTTAACAAATTAATAATCCTAGTAAACCTAATGCAAAGAGTTAATGTCACATCGTTCACTGCTTAGAATTGTCAAGTTTTTTTAGGTAATTTAAAACAATTTCAATGTATCGTTCCTGATCATCAAAAAATGATTCGTAAAGCCCTGTACTTTTGCTAGTATAGACATCCGTCAAACCATGATGCTGAGTCAGTCGTGCTGTAGACACAGCATTTGTATTTTGTGAATCTATCTCGCCGTACGATGTTTGTTGAATGATTAAAACTGGGATGGGCAAGTCGCGGACACTTTTTGTAATATCAATATTTTTTGCGAGGCCTGCAGTGAGGCGAACAGCGTAGGGAACGGTGTGTTTGGTAATTGAGTGCAAGAAGAAATCACCCTCTTGTACAGCATATTTAATATAATCATCGGAAAAGGGCAGGGGAGAGTCGAGAATCATGCCTTTGATAGCGTTGCGTCTAAATGTTAAGTTGTGGAGAGCCTCATTGGCAACTTCTTCAATGACTTCGGTTGCTTGACCGTCACTGACTTCACCTTTAGAGTTAGGAAGATAGCCCTCTGGCAAGTGATTCCAGGCGGCTATTGCGGAAGTCACCCCACATCCGATGCCGTATAAAACGACATCAGGAGATCCGGTCGCATTATAAAGATAACGCATGGCGGCAACCACATCCTCCCACTCGGTATAACCGAAAGTTGATAATTCGCCATCTGATGAACCAGCATGACGTTGGTCAAAGGTTAAAACATTATAACCGACCTTGTTGGCAATTTGAATTAGCTCCCTCGTCTCGTTGCCGAAGGGCAAGCGATGGCTGGCATGGGGGTGAATGATAATTAAACTGATGCCATTTGAATTTTTTGCCGGAAAAAACCAACCATTTAAATTAGTATGGTCATCTAATGATAGAAATGTCACTGGAATGAAAGAATGCATATTGTTAGCAGCATAGGTATCCAATGAAACTTTTTCGTCCCGCATTAGTTTATTTCCTTGGATAAAAGTCAACCCAGCAAAAAGAATGGCCATCAAAGCGACCAAAAGAAGAATTATGGTAAATCTAATAAAGCGTCCTTTGCCTTTTTTAGGTTTAGACGCGACAGCAGTCTGTGTTCTTCGCATATAGAACTCCCAAATTCAGTTGATTTGAAGAGAATATTATCAGTCTTTGGCATCCGTAATTTTACTCTAGTTTGAGTATATGAATGATAAAATTAATAAGCAAGGTAAAATGATAGTGTGAAACATATAAAATGCGTGAAACAGTACATTGAAACTTGATGTAATAAAGCTTTAATCATAACGAAATATTTTTAGTTGGTTGTTCACTAAACAAGCGATATAAAAGTTAATTATTATTTTTATTTTATATTATGGACAAAGCTAGCTTTATTCTTCACTTTAAAATAATATTGCCTTTTTACAGTTGACTTAAACTAGGTTAAAGTATAATTCATAATTGTTTGAAAATAGGTATATGGATAGAAAATATATTAAAACAGGGATATCGTTATATGTATATTTTAGGCATAGAATCTTCCTGCGATGAGACAGCGGCGGCTGTGATTAAAGACGGCAGAGAAATTTATTCAAATATAATAGCGAGTCAGATTGATATTCATAAGGTGTATGGTGGCGTGGTGCCAGAAATTGCTTCCCGACACCATCTCGATGGTATTCTGCCAGTTATTTATGAAAGTCTGAGCGAAGCGGATATCACACTTGCAGACTTAGACGGCATAGCGGTTACTTTTGCACCGGGGCTGGTGGGGGCTCTTTTGGTTGGTGTAGCGTCGGCAAAGGGCTTGGCCTTAGCTACAGGGTTGCCACTTTACCCAGTTCACCATATCGCTGCTCATATTGCTGCTAGTTTTCTTTTGGATCAAGCACCGCAAACACCGTTTATAAGTCTGGTTGTATCTGGCGGACATAGTCATATCATTCGGGTTGTTAGCATGACAGAATATGAAATACTCGGCAGTACAAGGGATGATGCAGCGGGAGAAGCCTTTGATAAAGTTGCCAGAGCTGTGGGACTAGGCTATCCTGGCGGTCCTTTAATTGACCAAGCATCCACTGGCGGTAATCCTCGAGCTATTCGTTTTCCAGAGACTGATTTTGGGGACGGTAATTTTGATTATTCATTTAGTGGTGTTAAAACAGCGGCCTTGAATTATTTAAACCAAATGGAGCAGTACCGCAGTCGCAAGCCTGAATTATATGAAAAATATTTTAATCTCGCTGACTTTTGCGCGAGTTTCCAATTTGCGATTACCCATGCACTGACGCGACAACTGATGGAAGCGGCAGCAGCTTATCCCAGTGAAGATATTATTTTGGCAGGCGGTGTGGCGGCAAATCGCAGTCTTCGAACAGCCCTTGAAGCTGCTTGCATGGAGACAGGGCGAAGATTTATTTGCCCACCGCCCCAACTTTGCACAGACAATGCAGCGATGGTGGGTGCTCTAGGTTATCAACTGGCGATAGCCGGAGTTGAGCCTGCTACAGGGCGACTTGATGCTATAGCTAATCTACCGATCGACATTTGGGCTAAAAATCTCAAATACCTGAGCTAAAAGCATTTGTCAGGACAATTTAATGAGGTTTGATATCGCAGCAAAAATATAGACATATAAAGTCGAACTTTTGTATTATTGATTGCAAATTTGGAATTTGGGTGTAAATATATGAAAGACAATATAAAACTAATTACAAAAAATCGTAAAGCCAGAAGGGAATACGAAATTATTGAGACCTATGAAGCTGGTATTGAATTAAAGGGTACCGAAGTTAAATCGATCCGATTGGGCAATGTCAACATTGCCGATAGTTACGCAATGATAAAGAATAACGAGCTTTATCTTGTAGGTGCCCACATAAGTCCCTATGAACAGGGCAACAGATATAATGTGGATCCCACCCGAGATCGCAAATTATTGATGCACAAGAAAGAAATTATGCGTCTATTCGGTCGCACTCAACAACAGGGATTAACATTGATTCCCCTGTCCTTGTATTTCAAAAATAGCCGGGTAAAAGTAGAATTGGCTTTAGGTAAAGGTAAGAAGTTACATGACAAGCGGGAGGATATAATAAGACGAGAAACCGACCGTGCTGTTGCACGTAACATTAAAAATTTCAATAATTAGCGTCGCGTTAAAATAATAAAATATTAATATTTAGTTAATCCTCTCTTTTTATAGGGGGTAAAATGCCTTGAACTGAACAAGATAAACATAAATCAAATTGCACAAATTATTGTTAAGTTTACAGCAATAATCTGCCAAATTTACAATTCTTAAAGTATAATATTAAAAAGATAAATTATTCGTCGGTATAGTTGTTAAACTACCGGCGTTTATTTCAGTCTAATAAAACTGAGGAGTCTATCAATGCGCAAGCTCAGCTATTTTATTGTTCGCCACCGCAAACTAATTATGGTTGTCTTCATTATTCTATGTGTCTTATCCGTGATCGGTATGACACAAGTAAAAATCAACTACAGTTTACAGGATTATTTGCCAAAAGATGTTCCTTCAACCCAGGCAATTGATAAATTGTCTGAAGAATTTGATATGACACTTCCTAATGCACAGGTCATGGTGCCAATCGACTCGATCCAAGAGGGTCTGCAAATTAAAAACGATTTGAGACGAAGCGACGGTGTTATATCTGTTCTCTGGTTGGACGATAGTGTTGATTTGGCAGTACCTATCGAAATGGCCGATCAAGCTACTGTAGAGGGCTTTTATAAAGACGGAATGGCTCTCTATCAAGTAGCGATCAACACCAACGATGCCGAGAGTAAGCTAGAAGCAATATATGACTTACACGAAGATGTGAGGGTGAGTGGCAATTTAGTAGATTTAGCCAATGCCCAATTCTCGTCCCAGCATGAAATTGGAAGAATTACATTATTTGTAATCCCAATTGCTTTGATCATTCTATTAATTAGTACCCATTCATGGTTAGAACCATTTGTGTTTGCTGTTGCGATTGGTGTCGGCATTTTATTAAACATGGGTACAAACTTTTTTATAAAAGAAATTTCATTTATAACCCAGACAATAGCCGCTGTTTTACAGCTCGCTGTTTCGATGGACTATGCCATCTTTTTATTGAATCAATTTAATCAACTACGCCAGGAAGGTTATGATGCAGAAGAGGCCATGGCCTTGGGCATTCAAAAGTCGGTAACGGCAATCGCTTCGTCAGCTATGACAACGGTCTTTGGATTTTTAGCACTAATCTTTATGCGGTTTTCATTAGGAGCTGACTTAGGCTTAGTCATGGCTAAGGGAATATTATTTAGTTTTATCTCTGTCATTATTTTCATGCCTGTTTTACTTTTAGGTGTTTATAAATTTATAGATAAGACAACCCACCGACCTTTTATACCAGATTTTACTTTTCTCGGACGCTTTGTCATTAAAGCCCGTTGGGGAATAATAATTTTAGGTGCCATATTAATTTTACCGGGTTTTCTCGGCAGTCGCAGCAACAAATTTATTTATGGCAACATAGGTTATCCTGATGACTCTAAAATTTTTGAGGATCGACAACTTATTAATGATCATTTTGGCATCAATCAACAGCTTTCGCTATTAGTCCCTCGTGGCAATATACCAAAAGAATTAGAACTCGAAGAAAAGTTAGAATCAGTGCCAGAAATAAAGTCGGTCATCTCCTATGTGTCCACGGTAGACAAAGCTATTCCGACCGACGTGGTTCCTGAGGATCAATTGTCCATGCTGATGTCGGACAACTACAGCAATTTTATAATCACGGCAGAGATGCCCGGTGAAGGAGATAAAACCTTCCGAGTTGTTGAAGAAGTGCGTCAAATTGCTCACTCCGTTTATGATGAGAATTATTATCTAAATGGATTAAGTGTTGTCATGATGGACATGAAAACAACCATAGAGGCGGACGAGAAGATCGTCAACGGTTTAGCCATTTTGGCTATCGCCTTGACCATTATGTTTGCCTTCAAATCTTTAACTTTGCCCCTTATTTTAGTACTGACGATCGAGCTCGCTATTTGGATTAACTTATCGGTGCCCTATTTTTCTAATATTGAAATCAGTTATGTCGGTTACCTCATTATTAGTACTGTTCAGTTGGGTGCTACGGTGGACTATGCAATTTTCTATACCGATAAATATTTGACGCATCGACGAACCATGAAACGAAAACAGGCTATTTTAAAGACGTCTGGAACAGTTATAAAGTCTCTTTTACCACCTGCCCTGATTTTGACTTGTACAGGCCTTGTTCTGAACATGATTTCTTCGTTGTCTATTGTTAGTGAACTGGGAGAAATTTTGGCTAGAGGAGCAGTACTATCATTCACAATGGTTATTTTTTTACTGCCTTGCCTGTTGTACTACTTTGACTTTATTATTCGCAAAACAACGAGGGGTCTACACCTTATGCACGATGAAGTACTGCATCATCGATTACATCATCGAAAGCGTTCATCTAAAAATGAAGCAACAAATTCTTTGGCTAACAAACCTTCTCACACAGAGAGGAGCAATCCATGACTTTTATTTCTAAAAAATTAGATAAATTGGGGAACAAATTATTGCGTCACAAATCTGGTTGGATAAAGTTCTGTAGTGGAATTTTAAGCGTTGGTCTGCTTATACCGACTGTGACAGTTTTTGCAGAGACTGAAACTGCAACGACCTCAAACTCTAATAATGAAATTCAAGATTTTGTAGGTCTAAGCGAGGGCAAGAGCGAAATTATCTATGCCAGCTTAAGTGGCGATGGAACTGTAAAAGATGTCTATGTGGTCAATCGATTCAATGAGGACGCTGATTCGATCATTAAGGATTATGGCGATTATACAGATGTTCATATGCTTTCACGACAGGGCTCTATAACAAAAAAGGACGGTTACGTCGAAGTTAAGACGGGAGATGAACCGCTCTACTACCAAGGTCGATTAGGCTCGAAAAAGTTACCCTGGAAGTTCAATTTCAAGTACAAACTGGATGGAAAAGATGTTGATATTGATGAGCTATCGGGTGCTAGCGGAAAATTGTCCTGCGAAATAAATATTGAAGCTTTAAAAGAGACTTCTGAACCAGATCAATATAATCCTTGGGCAGATGGAAATATGCTACAAATAACTGTTACGCTTCCCAGTGACAGGGTAAAGAATCTAGAAACTTCTTCGGGAACACTGGCGGAAGCTGGCAGCAATTATACGATCGCTTTTATAGTCATGCCCAGAACAGCCCAAAGTACCTTTAAGTTTTTCGCAGATGTGGAGAATTTCTATATGCCTTCCATGCAAATCGCGGGTGTACCCTTTAGTATGGATTTATCCGGTGTTAATGTATCCTCGATTATGGAAAACGATGAAATTCAAAAATTACAGGATGGGACCAACGATCTTGCTCAAGGTTCGCGAAAACTGGCTGAAGGGTTAGCTGAATTAAACAATGCTAACGAGACTTTAAAAAGTGGATTAGGTGAAATTACAACTGGCGGCAGTGAATTGCAGAGCAGTGGTAATCAGGTTGCCGACGGTATTAATCAATACACTGGAGGTGTTCAAAAATTAGCCGGCGGAAGTAGCTATCTTTCATACGGTCTGAAAGAATCTGTCAATGGAGCTCAAGCTCTGACGGCTGGGGCAAAGAATTTGGAATCTGGTGTTAAACAATATACTTCCGGTGTTAATCAGTACGTAGAAGGAACTGAGCAACTGCTCGATGGTGTCGTTAAGTTAGATGAGGAAACTGAACCTCTTATGACGGGGCTGGATCAGCTGGCGATAGGGTTGGATGAACTAGCTAAAGGAGATCAGTTAGTTGAAAGTTCTGCCCAGATTCAACAGACATTACAACAGATTAGTACCGAAATTTCGGCGTCGGGAGGATCTCTTAATTTAGACGAGTTAGACCAGATGTTAGAGTCTTTAAATCAGGCAGGTGCGAATTTAGCAACTGGTTCAAGTGAATTCTTAACAGCGTTAGATAACGTCATAACCTCTGTAAATGGATTAAATCAGGCAGCTGATGGATTGGCCGCAGGTATGACCAGTCTTATACAAGGATTAGAACAACAGACTGCCATGAGCAACGAAACCATCTCTGCTACCCTTGGCTTGTCGTCTGAAGCATTGAATAATCCAGATGTTTTGACGGTGTTAGCCTATCATCGTCAAATGTCGGAAGAAACATTATCAGGATTAAAACAAATGACAGACTTACAGGTCAATCCACAAGCACCCGTTCCAATTTTACAAAATGGTTTGAGTCAATTGGCTACTGGCTTAGCTGAAATGAGGTCTCAATATGCCGCTCTAGATACCGGTATTCAACAGTTTAGTTTAGCCCTGCCAAAGTTGGCCGCTCTGACTGATTTGGTTAAATTGGGAGGAGGTCTGCAAACGTTGAGTGTACACTATAACCAGTTCCATCAAGGGTTGACGTTATATGTAAGTGGCGTCAATATGTTTCGACAGTACTTTGATAAAAATGATCCAAACAGTGTGTACGTAGGTCTGCAAAAAATGGTTGGTGGCATCAACACCTTGAGTAATGGAGCGAAACAATTAAAAGGAGCCGGCGAACAATTGAAAAATAGCGGTTCCGATTTGATCAACGGTCAGTCTCAAATGTATCAAGGTTTGACAGGTCTTTCGTCAGGTCTACAAAAGTTATCCGCAGGTTTTGAGCAATACATTTCAGGTCTAGAACAAATTGCCGGTCGCTCAAAAGAGCTTTCAGGCGGAGTGCGTCAGTATCTGGATGGCACAGATCAATTAATTACAGGTCTAAATGAGTGGGCTGGAGGCTATCATCTCTTTGGCGAAGGCATTGACAAAAGTGCGGCAGGGGGAAACGAATTAGCAGACGGTATGGGAACGTTTAACGAAGAAATACTGGATATCGACGATCAGTTTGAAGATATGATGGATGACTTGCTAGCCGAATACGAGGGCGAGACACCTCCTTCTTTCACATCTTCAAATAACAAAATAGCCTTGGTACAATTTGTCATCTTGACGGAATCAATTCCCGAAGTTGAAGAGGAGGTGCCCGTGGAGACACCTGAAGAACCAAAGGGTTTCTGGGATAAATTATTAGATCTTTTTCGTTGATTAATGTGGGATTATGTGCCAAAAATTATACAGACCCATTTCAACTTTTTACCAAAGCTATCTTTTTGACAAAGATTTGATATATTTTTATTAAATTATTTATTATGGTTGTTTAGAACAGGATCAGTTTAAACTGACCCTGTTCTATTTTTAAATTTAACTTCATTTAAACAAAATATAATTTTGACAATTTTTTATATTCCGGTATACTTATAACGCTAATACGCACATGGAGGTATCCTGTTGAATAAGAGTGACCCTCCATGGAGGCATAAACAGGAGGTATTTTAATTATGTCAGTTGTTAGTATGAAACAATTATTAGAGGCCGGTGTCCACTTCGGTCACCAAACACGTCGCTGGAATCCCAAGATGGAACGCTATATTTATACCGAACGCAACGGTATTTATATTATTGATTTGCAGCAGACAGTCAAACTGATCGAAGATGCTTATATGTTTGTTCGCGATATTTCAATGAACAACGGTCACGTTTTATTTGTTGGCACCAAGAAACAAGCCCAAGATTCGATCCGTGAAGAAGCAGAACGCTGTGGCATGCACTTTGTAAATAATCGTTGGCTCGGTGGTACATTAACCAACTTTGCAACCATTAAAAAGAGTGTCAAGCGCCTATTTGATCTCGAAAAGATGTCCGAAGACGGAACTTATGATCTTTTGACAAAAAAGGAAGTATCTAAGTTAGAGCTCGAACAAGAAAAATTACAGAAAAACCTTGGCGGTATTAAATACATGAAAAATTTGCCAGACTGTATTTTTGTTGTTGATCCCCGTAAAGAATATATCGCTGTAAACGAAGCTCGCCGTCTAAATATTCCTGTCATTGCGATCGTAGACACAAACTGTGATCCGGACGACATCGATTATGTCATTCCTGGTAACGACGATGCCATCCGTGCCGTCAAACTGATTGCAAGCGTAATGGCCAACGCCGTTCTTGAAGGTCAGCAAGGTCGTCAAGAAATTTTGGAACAGGATCAGGATACCCTTGAAGAAGAAATGTTAGCCGAAGCTGAAGCAGAGGACGACGGCGAGAAACCTTCACTGGAAAGTATTTTCGCGTAGAAATATTTAATAATAGTCCTAACGAGTTAGCATAATTAGGGTTAGTTAAACCAATTATATGATCAGATGACCTAGTGCGCTGGATAGACCGTACTTAGGTCGATGGGAGGATAAAATGTCTGAAATCAACATTAAATTAATCAAAGAGCTATGAGAAAAAACCGGTGCCGGTATGATGGATTGCAAAAAAGCTCTGATGGAAAACGATAGCGACGTCGAAAAAGCACAAGCATGGCTTCGGGAGCAGGGCATTCTCAAGGCAAGCAAGAAATCCAGCCGTATTGCTGCGGAAGGCGTTGTATTATCTTATATTCACGGTGGTGGTCGCGTCGGCGTATTGATCGAAGTTAACATTGAAACAGATTTCGCCGCCAAGAACGAGGACTTCCTGCAGTTTGTGAAAGATTGTGCTATGCAAGTTGCCGCTATGAAGCCACGCTGGGTCAGCCGCGATGAAGTTTCTGATGAAGCGCTTGAAAAAGAGCGTGAAATTATTCGTAACACAGCCCTGAATGAAGGTAAACCAGAGAAGATCGTTGACAAGATCGTTGACGGTAAGATGGGTAAATTCTACGAGGAGAACTGCTTACTGGATATGCCTTTTGTTAAGGATGAAAGCATGACTGTTGGTGAATTGCAGAACTCTTTGATTGCTAAGATTGGTGAGAATATCAAAGTTCGTCGCTTTACCCGTTACGAAGTAGGCGAAGGAATTGAGAAAAAAGAAGAAGATTTCGCCAGCGAAGTTATGAGTCAGATTAAATAACTTAAAATTTTTCAATCAATTTTCAACATAAATCCTCATGATCGTGATTTTAATATCGTCCGGTTATGGGGATTTTTATATTTATCAGTGTAAAATATTTAGTCCATAGCGTATTACATTACAATTTCACATTAAATTTGTAAGACATACAATAATTAACTTTATCTCAACTTTATTTTAAGGCAATAGTAATGAAAGCAAAAAATACATTCTTTCCATTTTTAAAGATTTTATAATTACAATACTGTTGCATAATATTTATTAATATATAGAACTTTGTTGCTCTTCATTCATTGAACACATACAATAAACAAGGAAAGATTAAACGAAAGTTGAGGAAGATATATGGAACAACCTGTTTATAAGCGAATTTTATTAAAGTTATCTGGTGAAGCATTGGCTGGTGAACAAAAAAGTGGACTCAATCAAGCTATTTTAAAATCTGTTGGTCAAACCATTAAACGTATCGTCGATATGGGTGTAGAAGTAGGCATTGTCGTCGGAGGCGGTAATTTTTGGAGAGGTCGCACCAGTGAAGGAATGGATCGGGTGACCGCTGATCATATTGGCATGTTAGCAACTACAATGAATTCACTTGCTCTTTCAGATGCCCTGGAACAGGCAGGGTGTACAACACGGGTAATGAGCGCCATCGAAATGCGCCAGATTGCCGAAACATATATCAGAAAAAGGGCGATCCGCCACCTAGAAAAGGGACGGGTCGATATTTTTGCCTGTGGCACTGGCAACCCATATTTCTCCACAGATACAGCTGCGGCTCTCCGGGCTGCAGAAATCAATGCCGATGTCATTCTCAAAGCAACCAACGTAGACGGCGTATACGATAAAGATCCCAGTAAATATGCAGATGCCATTAAGTATGACAACG
>JAAYOA010000062.1 GCA_012520525.1 Clostridiaceae bacterium
CCCACGACCTATTCATTACGAGTGAATTGCTCTACCCCTGAGCCACTGTGGCAATTATTAATGAACGCTATGTATTTTAACCGCTGTTTGTTTCATTGTCAACTGGACGTGTCTGATTTTGCAAAGTAGATGTTTAAAAAATAAGTGTATACAAAATAAAGCAAGTTGGTTACAAATTAGAACGTGAAATCTTAAACAAAATAGCAATTTATAGCGTTGGGATTTCAAGTAGGTCTTTCATATATTTTTGATGTCACTAAGTGCCATTTCTAAAATTTTCCTAAATAATAGGTTGTAGTTTCATGTTAGAATGTATCTATAATTCTTAAATTAATACACAGTGTTAAAATAAGATTTAACCAAATTTAGATATGATGACAACCAGAATCGAGATTATACAATAGATAAGGAGAGGCATATGTCAAACGTATATTTACTTTTAGCTAACGGGGTTGAAGAGTGCGAGGCACTAATTGCTGTAGATCTCTTGCGAAGAGCTGAAATTGAAGTTACGACAGTTGCTATTCAAGAAGATCCTCAAATTGTTAGTGCTCATAATATAAGTATTTTAGCAGACACAGTCATCGATGAAATAGATGACTCAAAAATTGCTATGTTGATCTTGCCAGGAGGCATGCCTGGTACAATAAATTTACGCGACAGTTCCGCCGTTCAAATTTTGATTGATAAGACAATTAACGATGGCGGTTGGCTTGCTGCTATTTGTGCTGCACCAAGCATACTGGGTGGCAAGGGCTTACTCGATGGTCATAAAGCAACTTCATTCCCTAGCTTTTCAGATCAATTGGGAAAGGCCGAATATACGGGTGCCCCGGTTGAAGTTTTGCCGAATCGCATTGTAACCGGCAAAGCCCTCGGTGCTGCGATACCTTTCTCTCTTAAATTGATTGAAATTTTAAAAGATCGCGAAACGGCTAAAAAGGTCGCCGATTCCATATACTATGAAGGTGAATTTTGATTGATCGTGTTTTTAAAGGATTCATTCAATTGTAGTTAATGGAGGTCGAGCTTGCTTGAGATTTTCAAAACAATAAATAACACAGTGGAGCGGCTCGACGAGATCGAGCCGGGCTGCTGGATTAATATGGTTGATCCGACGCGGGATGAATTAGAGTATGTCGAAGAAACGACACAAGTTCAACCTGATTTTTTGCGAGCCGCCCTTGATGAAGAAGAGAGTTCTCGTACCGAAACAGAAATGGGGCAAACTCTAGTTATTGTCGACATACCATTTGCTGACTCCAATGGAGAGATTGCGATGTATACGACAATTCCTTTGGGATTGATCGCAATGAAAGATTATTTTTTTACTGTTTGCTTAGAAGACGACACTTTTTTAGACGATTTTAAAAGTAACCGGGTCAAGAACTTTTTTACCCAGTTCAAAACGCGATTCATTTTACAAATCCTCTACCGCAATGCAACTAAATATTTACAGTATTTGCGCCAAATTGAAAAAGCTTCAAATAGATTAGAGGAACAGATATTTAAATCGCAAAAGAATCGTGAATTGATGCAGATGCTTCGACTAGAAAAGAGTTTAGTTTATTTTTCTACATCTCTACGAGCCAATGCCGTTGTTTTAGAACAACTAATGCGCAGTTCCAATATTAAAAATTATCCGGAGGATCAGGATATTTTAGAGGACGTCATAATTGAAAACAAGCAGGCAATCGAGATGTCGAATATATACAGCAGTATCTTGACTAGTACCACGGAAGCGTTCGCTTCGATTGTTTCTAATAATCAAAATAATGTCATGAAAGTCTTGACGTCGGTCACCCTTGTTATGGTTATTCCAGAGATCATGGCTGGACTTTTTGGCATGAATGTAAAATTACCATTAACTGAATTACCCTATGCCTTTTGGGTAATCATAATTATGATCATTGTATTTTGTGTGCTATTGATTATTCTGCTCAACAAAAATGATATGTTTTGAAAAAGAACATCTAAATAAGAAAGGAGCAACTTAGATCTTCAGGTCTGATATAATTGTTTAAAATAACAATATTCGAGTATTTTCATTAGCTATTTTGCACATGTGGAATTTATTTTATCTATTTTCGTTCACAATCGCGCCGCCATAGGTTGTTCTCCGTAGTTTATCTAAGGTGATTTGACAGCAGAGAAGGAGTTTTAAATGATTGATGTAATTACACTTGGTGAGACAATTGTTGATTTAACAAGTGCAGGTAGATCTGCCGCAGGTCATCGTATGTATGAAGAAAACGCCGGCGGGTCGGCCTCTATAGTCGCTGCAACTGTTGTAAAAATGGGAGGCAGCAGTGCTTTGGTCGGCAAAGTCGGAGCAGATAGCTTTGGCGATTTTTTAGAGGAAACGATGCGAGATACGGGTGTTTCTACATCTGGTATTGTTTTTGACCCCGAGGCGTTCACCACGCTATGCTTTGTTGATTTAGATGATGCGGGTCGTCCCGATTATATGTTTGTTCGCAAACCTGGGGCAGATACGCGACTGGAGATCGGTGAACTTCCCTTAGAAATGATTGAAAGTGCTAGGGCGCTACATATCAGCGGATTGGCGTTAACAGATGAACCGATTCGTAGTGCTGCAGCGGTAGCGATGCAAGTCGCCTACGAAAATAAATTATTGATATCTTTAGATCCGAATTATCGTGAAGATCTCTGGGCATCAAAAGAAGAATTTAGAGCTCGAACGATGAATTTACTAAACCGTGTGGATTTGGTCATTATGGATCTTGAAGAAATGACGATCTTGACGGGTTATGAGAATCCCTGGGAAGCTTGCGAGCGAATTGCTGAAAAAGGTCCTAAAATAATTATCGTACGCATGGCAGAAGACGGCACCTTTATTTTTACACCAGAAGATAGCCAGATCGTCAGCACCTTCGATATCGAGCCTATTGATAGAACTGGTGCAGGTGCTATCTTTATTGGTACATTCATTGCTAACGTCTTAAAGTCACCTAAAATGCTCGATACACCGCTAGTTGGTTTAAAGGATATTGTACAATTAGCTAATGCAGCTTCTGATTTGAGTACCCAAGTACGCGGCGGTACAACGTCAATTCCTTCACCAGATGAAGTACATAAGCTCGTTTTCGGATTTTAATCGTAGGCTGAGTTATTCTCTTATTGAGAATTCAAGAAAGATTTTGAGATTATAAATTATGAAAAATGTTTTGGTAACTGGAGGCGCTGGATATATAGGTTCACACACACTAATTGCATTATGTGAAGCTGGTTATCAGCCAATTGTGGCCGACAATTTTAGCAACAGTACGCCTGAAGTCATGAACCGTGTGGAAACTCTGACAGGGGTATCAATTCCCATTTATCGTATTGATGTAACGGAAGAAAATGATCTCCGTCGAGTCTTTCAAGATCAACCAATAGATGCAGTGATTCACTTTGCTGGATTTAAGGCTGTCGGTGAGTCGGTCGCTAAGCCTTTAAATTATTACGAGAACAATTTGGTCAGTACGTTGGCTCTGTGTCGGCTTATGGACGAATTTGATGTGACTCGTCTAGTTTTTAGTTCATCTGCTACAGTCTATGGTGATCCTGAAACGGTGCCGATACCTGAGTCTGCGCCTCGTTCGGCGACTAATCCCTATGGGTGGTCAAAGTTAATGAATGAAATTATGCTACAGGACATAGGTCATGCCAATCCTGAAATGGGCATCATGTTGCTGCGCTATTTTAATCCGATCGGTGCCCACCCGTCCGGTCGCATAGGCGAAGATCCGAATGGAATTCCTAATAATCTAATGCCTTATATTTCCCAGGTAGCAGTAGGAAAATTAGAAAAGCTACATGTCTTTGGCAATGATTATCCTACTCCTGACGGAACTGGTGTCCGCGATTATATACACGTAATGGATTTGGCAGAAGGGCATGTAGCGGCATTGCGTTATTTGGCAGATTACAAAGGCGTCGAAGCGGTCAACCTTGGTACAGGAAGAGGCTATAGTGTGCTAGAAATTCGTGCAGCATTTGAAAAGGTTAATGGGATCAAAATTCCTTTTGTCATTGATCCTAGACGACCGGGGGATATACCCACTTGTTATGCTGACCCTTTAAGGGCGGCCGAGCTTCTTGGCTGGCAGGCGACGCGAAATTTAGACGATATGTGTAGAGACTCATGGAACTGGCAGAGTCAAAATCCAAACGGATATAATGGTTAGATGTACTTTATATAGTACTATCATGATAAAACACCTCTTTTACAGGAGGTGTTTTACCGTTTGAATTCTCAAAAATTATTGTTCATAAAATGTTAAAAATAGAGCACAAAGCGTTTAAAAGTCATTCTTGACATTCATTGATAAATACCATATTCTTTCATTTGTTAGCACTCGAGCCCGTTGAGTGCTAAAAATTAGAAAAATTATTTAAGAGGAGGCATATACATATGACAATTAAACCTTTAGGTGACCGCGTCGTTATTAAAATGGTCGAAGCTGAGGAAAAAACAAAGAGCGGGATCGTTCTGCCGGGCAGTGCCCAGGAGAAACCCGAGGTGGCGGAAGTTGTAGCAGTCGGACCAGGTGGTTTGGTTGATGGCAACGAAGTAAAGATGGAACTGGTCGTGGGCGACAAGGTTCTGATCAGTAAGTACGCCGGCACACAAGTAAAGATCGACGACGTTGAATACACAATTTTGCGTCAGGGTGACGTATTAGCTAAAGTCGATATGTAATAGCTACCTAATAATATAGATAGATATAACAAAAATAGATTGAGGAGAACATTCAAATGGCTAAAGATTTAAAATACAATATTCACGCACGTCAAGCACTTGAGACAGGCGTTAATAAACTGGCAAATACCGTTAATATTACATTGGGTCCCAAAGGTCGCAATGTCGTCTTGGATAAAACCTACGGTCCTCCGCTGATCACCAACGATGGTGTAACAATTGCTAAAGAAATTGAATTGGAAGACCGCTTCGAGAACATGGGCGCTCAGCTCGTTAAAGAAGTTGCTACCAAGACTAATGACGTTGCCGGTGACGGTACAACTACAGCTACGTTGTTAGCGCAGGCCATCATTCGTGAAGGACTTAAGAACATCACTGCTGGTGCTAATCCGATGGTTCTCAAAAATGGTATTCAAAAGGCCGTCGATGCCGCAGTGGAAGCCATTAAAGATGTCTCTGTTCCGGTTACATCGAAACATGATATTGAGCGCGTGGCCTCTGTTTCTGCCAACGATATAGAAATTGGTAAGCAAGTGGCTGATGCATTGGAGAAAGTATCTGCCGATGGCGTCATCACCGTTGAAGAGTCCAATACTATGGAGACCGATCTTGAGATCGTCGAAGGTATGCAGTTTGACCGCGGTTATATTTCCGCATATATGGCAACCGATACAGAGAAGATGGAAGCTCAGTTGGAAGATCCTTATATCTTGATCACCGACAAGAAAATCAGCAACATCCAGGAGATTTTGCCGATCTTGGAGCAGATTGTTCAGTCTGGTAAAAAATTACTCATCATCTGTGATGACATG
This sequence comes from Clostridiaceae bacterium, assembly GCA_012520525.1. Classification (GTDB taxonomy): domain Bacteria; phylum Bacillota; class Clostridia; order Saccharofermentanales; family Fastidiosipilaceae; genus JAAYOA01. The sequence goes on from JAAYOA010000062.1 coordinate 5,521, forward strand.
GAAGGTGAAGCACTCTCCACCATCGTTCTGAATAAATTACGTGGTACCTTTACTTGTATTGCAGTTAAAGCTCCAGGTTTTGGTGACAGAAGAAAAGAAAATCTCCAGGACATCGCAATTCTAACCGGTGGAACAGTTATCAGTGAAGAACTGGGTCTTGACCTCAAGGAAACTACACTGGCTCAATTGGGTACTGCTCGTCAGGTTAAAGTATCCAAGTCTGATACGATCATCGTAGATGGCGGCGGTGAGACCGACAACATTGAGAACCGTGTTGCCCAGATTCGCGCTCAGATCGAGAATACAACATCTGATTTTGACCGTGAAAAACTACAGGAACGTTTAGCTAAATTGGCTGGTGGCGTCGCTGTTATTCGCGTCGGTGCAACTACCGAAGTTGAAATGAAAGAAAAGAAACTTCGCATCGAAGACGCCCTCGCTGCAACACGTGCTGGCGTTGAAGAAGGCATGGTTGCCGGTGGCGGTACTACATACATCGACATTCTTGACAAAGTTAATGCTCTCTTGGATACAACGGAGAACGATGAGCGCACAGGTGTTATGATCGTTGCCCGTGCTCTAGAAGAACCTGTACGTCAGATCGCTGAGAATGCTGGCTTAGATGGTTCGGTCATCTGTGAAGGTGTTAAAAATCATGATAAAGGTATTGGCTTTAACGTCATGACAGAGACGTATGTCGACATGATTAAAGAAGGTATTGTTGATCCAGCCAAGGTTACCCGTTCAGCGCTCCAGAACGCTGCATCAATTGGTGCAATCTTCTTGACGACTGAAGCTGTTGTAGCCGACATACCCAAAGAAGAACCCATGATGCCGGGCGGCGGTGCTGGTATGTCAGGCATGTATTAATAACAAATGAGCATGTCCAAATAAAAGCTGAATTTGAATTGACTATAGAATTAGCTTCATATTTCTAATATAATGTATTAAAAGACTAAGGTGCCTTTCACAAATCTGTGTGAGGCATCTTTTTATGTGGTTAGCCAATACTTTTGAAATTAGAGATGTTACTAATTGGCTAAAAACTTGAAATTAATAGGTGTCGATTACAATCTGAATGAAATTTGTTTGATTGACAGATATATAATTCTTATGACAAACTCGAACTTATAGAGAAATAGGGGAGATAATGAAGAATGAAAAAAAAGGTAAAAGAAAATAATGAGACAATAGCTGTCTCAGATGACAAAGAGCGGTCTAGTCAGACAAAGGGTAAAAAAACTGTTAGATTAGGTGATGAACCTATATATGACTTGAGTCAGATATCCCCTGTGAAGGCATTGCTCTTAGGTCTACAACATATGTTTGCGATGTTCGGGGCGACAGTTCTCGTGCCACTTTTGACAGGATTGGATGTATCTACAACTTTATTAATGGCGGGAGCAGGAACGCTTATTTTTCATCTGATCACGCGTGGCAAAGTGCCGGCATTTTTAGGTTCTTCCTTTGCATTTCTTGGGGGATACGCTGCCGTTGCACCACTTACTGACGGTGTGGCTGATCCCGAAAAATTAGCCTATGCTGGTGGCGGTGTGGCTGTAGCAGGTTTAGTATATATTATACTAGCTGGCTTGATTAAAGCTTTTGGTGTGCAGCGAGTGATGCGCTTCTTCCCACCAGTTGTTACCGGTCCTATTATTATTTCTATTGGTTTGATTCTTGCTCCGACTGCGATTACCAATTGTCAAACGGATTGGACTCTTGCCTTAGTGGCTATTATTGTCGTTATTGTCTGTAATATTTGGGGACGGGGAATGATAAAAATTATTCCAGTCATGATGGGGATCATTGTAGCTTATCTTTTTGCCTTAGTGACTGGTTCATTGGACTTGTCCACTGTGACGACAGGACGAGTTTTTGAAGTGCCGG
>JAAYOA010000063.1 GCA_012520525.1 Clostridiaceae bacterium
GTTTTCTTGCCCAATATTTCAGATTATCAATCATCGTTAACTCCCGGAAAAGCACTTAAAACACACATAACTTCTTCTAGAGACATAAGTTATTATAGCCTATGTCTCTAGAAGTTCAAGCAGAATTACAATATAAAAATATAGACTATATTGAGATCATCCACTATAAACCAGCCAAAGGTAATAAGGTAAGTAATTTTACATTTTTGAATAGATAATTGGGACAATTCAGTTGTTCATGAAGCCAACGGTCTAATTTACAGCATTCTTCTCCCTTCCTTGTAAAAAACTTTCCACATTGCTAACAGCTATGTCGATGAGACGAGCCCTCGATTCTTTACCAGCCCAGGCAATATGTGGTGTTAATATACAATTTGGTGCTGTCAATAATGGATTATCGCTTCGAATGGGCTCCACATCAACTACGTCCGCTGCATAGTATGCTATATCTCCATTTTCTAGCGCAGCTGCCATATCTACTTCGTTGACAACCGGACCTCTAGCGGTATTGATCACAATTGCAGAGTCTTTCATCTTAGCAAGATTTGTTTTATTAATGAGAAACTTGGTTTCTGGAGTAAGGGGAACATGAAGGGTGATCACATCGGAAGTCTCAAGTAACTCATCTAAAGAAACTTGCTTGGCAATATCTCCACCCTCAATGACTCTCCTAGCATAGAACTGAACATCCATACCCAAAGCACAGCCAATTTGGGCAACGGCGCGTCCTATTTGACCATAACCGATCACCCCTAATTTTTTCTCGGCTAATTCAATTAAAGGATAATCCCAGAAACAAAAATCAGGACTCTGTTCCCAGCGACCGGATTTCACTGCAGCATTGTGATGACCTACGTGATGACAGACTTCTAACAGCAATGAAAAAACAAACTGTGCCACCGAAGCTGTGCTGTAAGCCGGAATATTAGTGACGACGATCCCTCGATCCCTCGCTGCATCCACATCCACATTGTTATATCCAGTAGCTAGGACACCCACATATTTTAAATTTGGACAGGCATCCAAGAGCCCAGGAGTTATAGGGACTTTACTTGTCAGAATTAAATTCGCATCTCCGATTCTGTCAATAGCATCGTTGGCATCTGTACGATCGTATACCGTTAGCTCGCCAAATGCCTCTAGACCTGACCAGCTTAAATCACCTGGATTGATGGTATAGCCATCTAAAATAACAATTTTATTCATGACTCGGATCCTTCCTTTTTTTGAAGCGATTAATAATTATAAATATACTATCAATCATAAAAACCGCTGTGGCAATGGCACCTGCGATCATTATGGTCTCATTAGCATAATATATAAATTGCTCCCTATCTCCGCTGATTAAGCCAAGGACCGAGCGATAAATTGATGTGCCGGGCACAAACAAGTAAATAGCTGATATCAAAAAAACAGTGGCTGGAGTCTTGAATATACGAGCAAAGATCTGTGCAAAAAGAGCTGTGACAACAGCTGCGACAAATGTGCCTAATACAACCTGCCCCTCAGATTTAATTAGATAAAAAATCAACCACACGATACCGCCAATAACTGCCGAAAGTAGCAATGCTTTGCGCGGTGCATTCAAAACAGCACCGATCGCAAAAACAGCTAAGGCTGCCGCAATAGTTTGTGCCACTACAGCCATACCGACACCGCCTTTACAATCAATAGACCCGCCGCCGTACCCAAGGCTATAAATAAGCCCACCATGAGGGACTCAAGTAGCTTTGTAAATCCCGAAGCGTAATCACCTCGAAAAATATCCCTAACCCCATTAGTAAAGGCAATACCAGGCACTAGGGGCATGATACAACTGATAATAATGAGGTCAACCTGAATGTTAACTGGTAAGAGTTGTGCCGCTAAATTAGCACAAACAACCGCAGCCGTGCAACTAATAAAGTTTGTTAATAAATTCTGTATATTGTATTTTTTACAAGCTTTTAAAATCAGGACAACTAACGAAGCAATTGGGATATTTATAAGAAAATCAGTAAAAGTACCTTGAAATAATAATAATATAAGCAAGATAAATAATAGAGTAGCTAGGTCGATCTGCAAGCTGGAGTACTCGCTGTCACGTATGGCAAGCATTGTTTCGTAAGCTTTTTCTATAGATATCGTTCCATCACTGATTCCGCGGGAGACAATATTAATTTGATGAATCCGATACAAATTAATTGTACGGTCAGTTATGCGGCGTATATATGTAATCGGCGGCTGGTCAGCTTCCTCCACGCTCATCTGAAAACTAGTCGTTTGAGCATTGACGTGGATATTCTTAAATGAAGATGCACCAAGAATATGCTGCACTGTTTCTTCCACCCTGTATGCTTCTGCATTTGATTGTATGAGAAGTTCACCTGCCAATAAAGCAGTTTTTACATATAAGATCTGTTCTTGCTCGGGCATAATATCCTTTCAGCAGAATACGTTAAATTATATTTCAAACCTACAAAATCTATTGCACACTTAATGGTCAAAGTACCACTTTAATAATAAAAGTTCTAATAATTTACGTCTTTCTATTTTTACCTATAAATTTTTATTCAACTAACCACTCATTCCTGATTAAATGTTTTCGTCAAAAAAACTAATTACCGGAGTCCATACTGTAGAAATTATTCCACTTTTTATTAGCATAAATCATCAAACTTGGTAAAACGAGCTCAAAGGCAGCAGATATAATAAAAACAATTAGTGCAATCCACGTTCCTACAGTGGGAACAAACACATATAAAATGTATGAAACGAGACATATAGCAATTAGAGAAAATACCATGCAGACAATAGATAAAATCATTGGAAAGACCAGCTTCTCTGATAATTTCAATTTTACTAAAACAAGTATGCCTAGAATTGTCATTACTACGCTGGCAACAATCGAAAGCCAATTGCTTAGTTGGTAAAATCCTAGTGAGAAAAAACTGTTATACCATTCAATAGCATCAAGATCTGTAAATCCATACGAGAACATAAACATCATACTATCAGCAATGTTAAACATAATGCGAAATACCAATAGGAAAAACAACTTATAAAGGCTAAAAATCAGCATTAAAACAGCTGTCACACGCATCATAGTTTCACCAGGAACTTTGGGAGGCGGTGGTGCGGGATATTGCACATATTGCGGATATACTGGATAGGGTGAATAGACAGGTTGCGGATATTGTGATTCCTTCTGGGAAACACCCTGCTTATCTTGGTTTTGCCAAGAATTGGAAACAGACGGATCTTGATAATTTGACATATCACACCTCAAATTCATATGTTTTCAATTAAGACTAGTATACGTCATCAACGTAACGATTAAATTAAATTTGCAAAAAATTAAAAAGCCACAGTAAACTATTACTGTGGCGCTAAATAATAATTATATAATTTTAAAATAATATATTTAAAACTCTACTAATATCTAAACATCTTATATCAAGAATAATCATATTTTGTTGCGGTGATAATTTGATTTAAAAATCTAGATCTTCAGTCAGCTTTGCTACGAGCTCCTCGGGCTTCATTTCCATTGCGTCTGATAATTTAATGATTGTGTTTAAGGTTGGTGAATTTAATCTGTTCTCAATGTTTTTGATTGAAGTTGGTGATATTCCTGAAATTTTCGCCAATCGATATCGCGACATGCCGATCTCTTCCCTAATTTCTTTTAAATCCATACTTATACCATCCCCTAAAAAGTATAACTACTGACTACAACTTAGAATTACTTTATAATATTTCATATATAGGATTATTCTATTAAAATATATGTATCAATTATTTACTTGTCAATAGGATAGTAAAGTTATTTGATAATACTGTGCAGATCATATTTATACAAAAATAAATCTAATTAGATTATATTTTTTTCTTATATATAAGTTTATAAAGCAAGTATAATAGATATTGAAAAACCGAAATCGGAGATTAGAGTATGGTTTTGTTAGGAATAAGTATTACTTTACGCCTTCACGGTGTTTTTTCCCTTAAAGACAAGCGAAGAATAGTAAAGAGCATTGTTGAGCGAAATCGAAGCAGACACAACGTCTCTTCTGCCGAGATCGATTTACATGATATACTGAACCAAACAGTGATTGGATTCGGCATTGTTAGCGGCGACTACACCATCGCCCGTAAAAAATTAGATCAATTGCTTGATCAGTTAGAAGACAATTATCCCGTCGAAATCCTTGAACACAGATGGTGGAATGGAGTAATGCAATGAAAAGTTATCGCAAAGAATTATGGTTCAACCTCCCACAGCGGAGGGGACTGGTTAATATTACTCGAGACGTGCAAAACGCCATTAACGACAGTGGTGTAACCGAAGGGCTTGTTCTCGTCAATGCCATGCACATTACAGCAAGTGTGATCATTAACGACGATGAATATGGGTTGCACAGCGATTTTGAAAAATGGCTGGAGCGCTTAGCACCCGAGAAACCTCATTCGCAATACGCCCATAATAATGGTGAAGATAATGCTGACGCCCACATGAAACGGCAAATTATGGGACGAGAAGTTGTCGTCGCCATCACAGATGGACGCCTCGACTTAGGTCCATGGGAACAAATTTTTTATTATGAGTTTGACGGAAGACGCAACAAGCGTGCATTAATAAAGATTATAGGTGAATGACATAATTAAAATGTATAATATTAAAGTTTCTATACATTCATATATTTTAACTTAGCACTGCTTTAGTTGCATATATTAACTACAAAAGCAATCTATATCGTTCAGTTCAATTCAAAATCTGCATGACACTTATAAAAGAAGCTAACTTGTGTTCTAAATGGATTAGCAGAAAGTCCATCCGAACACAAGTTAGTTTTAGGGGTAAATTTAATACAACGCATTCTCAATCCATTTGATCATACAATTTGCTATAGATCGTGACAACGATTTTTTGAATCAATTATAAGAAATTTAACAATTAAATGGAAAATTCAAGTTTAAAAATACCTTGTTTAACGATAAAGAGACATATAAATGTCAATCATTTTTTCTACCGATAGAGGAACATAATTATTTTGTAGCAAACGTTGCTGACCTTTCTCCACTCCTTCAGCCATAGCGGGCACATCTTCCTTTTTTACACCATATTCATTTAAAGGTTTGACCGGTAAAATTGTCTTTGTTAGTTGATCCAAGGCTACTAATGAATCCGCTGCCGGAACCTGAAGACACTCACCTAAAAGATCTTCTAACTCATTAATCTTACCCACCGGTTTAATCTCTTTATAAGCCTTTAAGACTGCCATAAACATGATTTGATTGGCTTCACCGTGTGGTATAAAGTAAGCTCCACCCAAAGGATAGCTAAGGGCATGTACAGCCGCACAACCAGCATTCCCAAAGGCTATGCCGGCATTCGTACTGGCCAATAGAAAATCGTCGACATTTTCCATGACGGCACGCTCTCCCAGTTCAGCAACACAGCGATATCCCTTCATAATCCGCCTTATTGCGTCGATAGAAAACATCGTAGAAAGTGGAGTCGCCCGGGGAGATAAAAATGCCTCAGTTGCATGAATTAAGGCATCCATTGAACTGGTTGCAAAATAATTATAGGGCAAGGTTTTTAATAACTCAGGAACAATCACAGCTTCATCGGGATACATCGAAGGAAAGCCGATCCCTTTTTTGACTTTTAATTCTTTTAATCCAACACTAATCAAATTGGTCACTTCACTGCCGGTGCCGCATGTTGACGGTAAAGCATATAACTTTTTTGTCCTTTGAGGAACGATGTCACTATCAAACAAATCTTTCGTCTTGAAATCCCCGCTGTAACACATTAATTTTGCACAGTCCATGACCGAACCACCACCAATAGCTATAATCCGCTCCGACTCCTCGGGTGTTATAGCCCTAAGCTGATCATAGACCTCGTCACTCGGTTCACCTTCACCAAACTGTTCCTGGTAAAGCAATGTGGCATCTCCAATTAAATCAAGATGAGGTTCAATAATTGCTTTATTGGAAACAATAACATCTCTATCATTTAAATTTATGTCATCAATAAAATCAGCGAGCTTAGCAAAACGCCTTATTTTAGGTCCAATATAAAATTCCATATTTCGCCTCCATAGTTTATTTTTAAAATTCTGTTTTTATTATATCTAATTAGGTATAACTTATTACGAATACGTACTATTTAATAAAAATACAGCCTCCAGAAGAATAGTATTTAATCTTATGGCAGATCACGACTCTGCAAAGATCTTTTTCTAATCTTGGAAGCTGTATTGCAATTTTTGTATGTTCGTCAATTTGATTTTGAAATAAAACTATATTTTTGATCAAAGGTCATTCATGACGCGTAAAACATTGTCGACCCTTCCCACTTCGGGAAGCTCACCAATCGTTTTTAATGCAGCATCTATGTCTTTCTTTTCTACATCGTGAGTGATAAGTACCAGTTCAGCCCAATTATCTGTGGTATGTTTTTGAACAACCGATTGAATGCTGACATTATGATCACCAAAGCCCTTAGCGATCGCTGACAGCACATTGGGTTTGTCATCAACGGTCATACACACGTAGTAAGAATAAACTGTTTTTTCTGCAGGTAATACTTGCTTATCAAAGACGCGAAGATCATTGCCGATCCCCGTGCTTTCAGCTTTAATGTGACGCGCAATTTGCATGATATCTCCGACCACTGAGCTTGCGGTAGGCATTGCTCCTGCTCCCAAACCATATAACATGACGTCACCAACGGCATCCCCTGTGACATATAAGGCATTGTAAGCATCACTAACTGCTGCAAGCGGATGACGTTCAGGAATAAAAGAAGGATATACACCTAACTCAATTCCTTCTTCCTTGTCTTTAGCTACTGCAAGCAATTTAATGGTATAACCGAGATCTTTAGCCAATACAATATCTCTCTGACGAACACCGCGAATCCCTTCACAGCGCACATCTAAGTCAGATACATCTGCATTGAATGCCAATTTAGCCAATATAGTAATTTTTCGACCGGCGTCAAGACCATCAACATCGGACGTGGGATCTTGTTCAGCGAATCCTAGGTCTTGGGCTTCTTTCAACACAGCATCGTATGACATTCCCTCTTTGCTCATCCGCGTAAGCATGTAATTGGTTGTTCCATTGAGGATACCAATCATAGAAAGAATACTGTTCCCAGCCAACGTCCTGCGCATTGGCATAATAATTGGTATACCACCACCAACACTTGCCTCGTAATATAAATCAATATTTTTTTCATTGGCGAGCTTATAGAGTTCGTTGCCGTGACGGGCAATTAAATCTTTATTCGCAGTCACCACATTTTTGCCAGCTTTGATAGCACGGCTAATGAAATCTTTGGCTGTATCAATGCCACCAATTAGCTCTACAACAATCTGAATCTCTGGATCATTTATTATATCGTCGGGATCTTGGGTGATTTTTTCTTCCGGCACTCCGATGGCTCTAGCTTTATCAGGTGTACGAGCAAGCACCTTCTTAATCTCGATCTGATTGTCCATTTTTTGCTGAATCTCAACACCTTTTGACTCTAACAATCTGATCACACCGCCACCGATGGTACCGCATCCTAATATTCCTATTTTAATCATAAGATATAATCTCCCTGAATGTTTTTCTTGTAAATCCTCTAATATTTTCTTCTAGTATTAGCACCAAGTAGACATCTTTATATTATTTCGTACATGTGCATAACTCAGCCTATTATACACTGCTTGTGAATAATTTCACCAATAAAGGATGTTTCCGCTAAAAAAAATTATTTTTTCAACCAGTTGACTCACTTAGGCGGATTTTTTGAATTGGCCATAACCGGTTCGCCCCCAGTGTATACATTATTAACCACGAGGCTGACGCGCTGACAACATATTATTAACTGCACTGACGACTGCCCGCAGAGAAGATTTACTAATTGAAGCGCTCACACCGGCACCGATATAACTGCTGCCGTCACCATTTTTAATCATCACATAGGTTATAGCTTTTGATTCACGTCCTGTCGTCATGGCATGTTGATGATATGACGTGATCTGAATAGATGTACCTAATTCTTTTTCTAGCAACGTACAGAATGCCGCAACCAAACCATTGCCAACAGCGGATCGTTTCACCGTATTGCCTTGAACTTCTAAAGTAACAGATGCCTTGGTTTCGGTATCAGTCATCATCTCCTCACCATAATTAATAAGTTTAATTGGTGAAAATATGTTGACATATTGCTCAAAGAACAAGTCATAGATTTCATCAAAATTAAGTTCATCGTGTCGACGATCGGACTCATCCTTAATCACACCACTAAAAATCTGTAAAATCTTCTTAGGTACTTGAAGACCATATTGTTGCTCCAACACAAAGTCAATTCCACCTCGACCGGATTGACTATTAATACGAATAATTGCTTCGTAGTTACGACCAACATCAGCTGGATCAATGGGCAAATAGGGTACCTCCCAGAAACGTTTATCTGCTTGAGCAGCCATTCCTTTGCTGATTGCATCTTGGTGAGAACCCGAAAAGGCAGTATAAACTAAGCTTCCTGCATAAGGATGACGGGGAGAAACCGTCATACGGGTATTCCTTTCGTATACATCAATACTTTCATTAATATGAGAAAAATCCAGTTCGGGATCAATACCATGAGAAAATAGGTTCATAGCCAATGTTACAATATCCGCATTACCTGTGCGTTCACCATTGCCAAAAAGTGTGCCTTCTACTCGATCAGCTCCTGCCAACAAGCCCAACTCCGTCGTTGCTACACCAGTACCACGATCATTGTGGGCATGTATACTGAGTGAAATTGAATCGCTCCACTTGCTATTGCGCATAAAATATTCAATGCGATCAGCGTAGACATTTGGCATCGTCACTTCCACAGTCGTAGGTAAATTAATAATTATTTTGTTCTCGGGCGATGGCTGCCATATATCACATACGGCGTCACAAATCTCCACGGCAAAGTCATCCTCTGTTCCTGAATAACTTTCCGGTGAATACTCGAAAGCAAACTTTGTGCCACTCGTATCTTTTTCAATTCGTTCTTTAATCATTTTTGTTCCAGCAATAGCCAAATTAATACATTCTTCTCTATTCATACGGAACACGACGTCTCTTTGTACTGTAGACGTAGAATTATAAAGATGTATAACAGCTTTAGGAGCACCTTTTATTGCTTCCATTGTACGATCAATTATATGCTCACGAGCCTGGGTCAGCACCTGTAAAGCGACATCTTCCGGAATTAAATTATTCTCTATCAGATAACGACAAAAATCGTATTCCGTCTGGGAGGCAGCAGGAAAACCAATTTCAATTGTTTTAAATCCAATTTTTAGTAAATGGTGATAAAAATCTATCTTTTCCTCTAAACTCATAGGGATCTCAAGCGCCTGATTGCCATCCCGAAGGTCTACACTGACCCATTCCGGAGCTTTGGTCAAGACATTCGACGGCCACTGTCGATTTGGTAAATCCACGGTGGGTGCTGGTCGATATTTTCTATAATCCATTTTTTTAATTGAAGTCATAACTGCATCCTCCTATGTTTATCTTGTTAAACTAAAAAATCCTTTCCTCTCTTTTAAGAGACGAAAGGAATCCGCGGTACCACTCTACTTCGCTTATAAGCGCACTTACAATACGAGATTTGCAAAATCAAATCTGATATCGTTCCCTTGCTAACGGTAGGGGCTTCCGGTTAAGCCTACAACCACTTCATTTGATTCAGTGGCTTCAGCCCACAGCTCTGAGACCAGTTCAGCTAACACCTCATATCACTTCACACCAACCAGTGACTCTCTGTAAATCCATGTTGCTTACTACTTCTCTTCACAGCCTTTTAAAAATTTAATTAGCGTGATAATAACATAAAGATTAAGTGGATTGCAATACCATTTTAAAGAATTAGAACATTTGTTTGACATTTATCCTAATTTTCATTTAGTATAATAACAGTATTTACTGTAATATTTCATTTTAATTACATATTGCTGTCAAAACGATGAAAGCGGGGTCAAAAATGGCAAACCAACCGAAAAAACCCAGCAAAAGAGACTTAAGAATAGATCGTGTATTTACATATATTTGCGAGTACATCACTGATCGGGGCTACGCGCCATCAGTTCGGGACATCTGTGAAGGCTGTGATATAGGTTCAACCTCCACAGCACATGGTTATCTTAAAGATTTGGAGAAACAAAACCGTATCCGTTACACCTCTGGCAAACGCCGTGCCATCCAATTGGTGGATTCGGACATGTATGAACCTGAATCTGATTCGAACAACGACGATGACACAATTATTCAATACCCAGTTTTAGGAACTGTCACTGCCGGTGTACCTATTTTTGCCGAAGAGCAGGCCGAGCGTGTCCTGAAGTTATCAGACGATCTCTTCCCTTCTCGACAGAATGTTTTTATTCTTCGAGTAAAAGGAGACAGCATGATAGATGCCGCTATTTTAGACGGTGACTTAGCTGTAGTTGAACAGACATCGACAGCACCACTCAACTCGATCGTGGTCGGATTAATTGATGACGAAGCTACAGTTAAACGTCTTGTCCGCATCGATGGCGAAATGTTTCTTCAACCAGAGAATGAAGATTATGAACTCATTCCGTTTAATCGTTCAGAGTGTCGCATTCTAGGTCGTGTTATTGGAGTTGTGCGTACAGATGTTTACTAAATTGATAATGAACGATCACATCCAATGAATAATTTACATTATTACTTGAATTAACAATTTCTGTCTCAACAAAGTGTTTAACTGTTAATCAAATTGTAAAACTATCATTAAATTACCAAATATATAAGCATAGCTGATTAGTTCAGGTATTAGTACAA
>JAAYOA010000064.1 GCA_012520525.1 Clostridiaceae bacterium
ATGTTAACGTTGGTACGATTGGCCACGTTGACCACGGTAAAACCACATTGACGGCTGCAATCACAAAAGTTTTGGCTCTGCAAGGCGGCGCTGAACTGAGAGATTACGCCCAGATTGACAACGCTCCAGAAGAAAAAGAGCGTGGTATCACAATCAACTCATCTCACGTTGAGTATGAGACAGAGGCTCGTCACTATGCCCACGTTGACTGTCCAGGTCACGCGGACTATGTTAAAAGCATGATTACCGGTGCTGCGCAGATGGACGGCGGTATCCTCGTTGTTTCTGCTGCTGATGGTCCTATGCCCCAGACTCGTGAGCACATCCTGCTCGCTCGTCAGGTTGGCGTTCCTTCACTGGTTGTCTTCCTGAATAAATGTGACGTAGCTGATCCTGAACTGGTCGAGTTAACTGAAATGGAAGTTCGCGAATTGTTGAGCGAATATGACTTCCCGGGTGACGACATCCCTGTAATTATGGGTTCTGCTTTGAAGGCTCTCGAGAGCGGCAGCGAAGATATCAGTGCTGAAGAATATGCTCCAATCCTTGAACTCATGGAAGCTGTTGACAGCTATATCCCAACACCTGAGCGTGATATCGATAAAGATTTCTTGATGCCGGTTGAAGACGTATTCTCAATCTCCGGTCGTGGTACTGTTGCTACTGGTCGTGTTGAGAGCGGTACTGTTAAAGTCGGTGATCCGGTTGACATCGTTGGCTTGTCTGAGGAAAAACAAAGTTCTGTTGTTACCGGTGTTGAAATGTTCCATAAACAGATGGATCTCGCTGAAGCGGGTGATAACATTGGTGCATTGCTCCGCGGTATCGGTCGTGATGAAATCCAGCGCGGTCAGGTTTTGGCTAAGCCTGGTTCCATCAACCCTCATACCAAATTTACTGCTGAGACATATGTTTTGACCACAGAAGAGGGTGGACGTCATAAGCCTTTCTTCGACGGCTATCGTCCTCAGTTCTACTTCCGTACAACGGACGTTACCGGTGTTGCTCATATGCCAGAAGGCGTTGAGATGTGCATGCCTGGTGACCACGTCACACTGACGATCGAACTCATTACACCAATCGCTATGGGTGTTGGTCTGAAGTTCGCTATCCGTGAAGGTGGCAAGACAGTTGGTGCTGGTACTGTTTCGACAATCGAAGAGTAAGCTAACCAATAGATTTATTAACAATAGCTGTCTCAGGATTTGAGTCTTGAGACAGCTTTTTGTGTATATGGATACGTGCTATTGCTAATGCTTTAAATGGGCATGTCTTGAGTGACTGAAAACCGAACGCCCTTGACACGTATTTCTGTTCAAATATTAGACAGAAACTTACCTGTTTGTTGCGGTTTGTTTTTATAGGCGAAATAAATCCATGTTATAATGTTCGTTATCAACAATAAGGTGGTAACTATGACCAATACAGATATAAATGATAAAACACAGACTATAAAAGAGGAGCTGGATACACTGTTGGAACATTCCGATGAACTGGTTAAACGCATCGAGGATGATGTCCGTGCGCACAGTAAAGAGGAGGCGAAGCATATCGTTTTGCCGATGATACCGATGCGTCATATGAATGTATTTCCAGGTGTTTCGCTAACCTTTGAAGTGGCGCGCAAACGTTCTCGCGCTGCGGTTCATGCAGCAATGAATAGTGATGAGCAGCGTATGTTCCTCGTTTCTCAGCGCTCTCTCAGTGTCGAGTGGCCTCGAGACGATGATATTTTCCATGTGGGGACTCAAGTGCGTATCCGGGAAATGATTCAGTTGCCTGGCAGGGAAGTGTTGCGGGTGCGGGTGGATGGATTAGAGCGAGCTCGTCTGATTAGTCGCGAATCTGCTGTCAAAGACGATGAATGGGATCAAGCGACAATTCAGCTGATGCCGTCCTCGACTGAAAAGGGAGTTGATCCATTGCAGATTGAGGCTGGTCGAAGGGAATTATTGCGCTCCTTCCAACTCTATGCAGCTACAAGTGGTCGTCTATCCATGGATGCTATTATGACCCTGAATGCCTTGGATAATCCGGCGGAACAGACTGACATCATAGCTTCTAATTTAAATTTATCTTTTGAGGAACAACAGTCTCTTCTCGAAACCCCAGATATTTTAAAACGCCAAAGTATGTTAATTACTTTCTTAGAACGTGAGATCGTAATTTCAGAATACGAAAACGAATTGTCTGAAAAAGTGAAGGCTGAAGTCGATAAGAGTCAGAAGGAATATTATCTGCGAGAGCAGATGAAAGTTATTCGCCGGGAACTAGGTGATGAACAGGATACGCAGGAAGAGGTAGAACGATATCTTGAAAAACTAAAAAACACTCCAGTGCCCGAAGATTATCGCGAAAAATTAGAGAAGGAAATCAAGCGATTAACTAACTATCCCGTTAGTTTTCCCGAAGCTGCTAATCTAAGGACCTATCTAGATACAGTTTTTGATCTACCATGGGGGGAAATGTCCGAGGAGACAGGGGATATCAAAAAGGTACGTCAGCAACTCGATGCTGATCACTACGGATTGCAGGATGTTAAAGAAAGAATTCTTGAATACATGGCCGTGCGTGAACTCCATCATACCCAAACAGATGAGCCATTTAAAGCACCGATCCTGTGTTTTGTCGGTCCACCTGGTGTTGGGAAAACGTCTATCGCCCAGTCTATAGCCCAATCTATTAATCGTCGCTTTGTGCGCATGAGTTTAGGCGGCATTAAAGATGAAGCTGAGATTAGAGGTCATAGGCGGACCTATATTGGAGCCATTCCAGGGCGCATTATTGCTGCGATTCAGCAGGCAAAAACTGATAATCCCTTAATATTGTTGGATGAGATCGATAAACTCGGCAATGATTTTCGAGGAGATCCGGCTTCAGCTCTGCTTGAAGTTTTAGACCCAGAACAAAATTACAATTTCCGTGATCATTATTTGGAAGTGCCCTACGATTTATCCCACGTAATGTTTATAACCACGGCAAACACGACCGATACAATCCCTCGAGCTCTTTTGGATCGCATGGAAGTCATTGAATTGAGTGGCTATACCGAGGAAGAAAAATACCATATCGCCAAGTTGCATCTATTGCCTAAGCAGATCGGCTTGAATGCCCTGCAATCTAACCAATTGACAGTCAGTAAGAGGGCGTTGATGGATGTGATTCGACTTTATACCAAAGAGGCTGGTGTGCGACAGCTGGAGCGGGAGTTGTCCAAACTTTGTCGCCGTGGTGTGCTGAGATTGAAAGAAAAAGATGAAGACAAGCAAAGTGTTACGATGCGAAATCTTGATGATTTCCTAGGGAAACCAAAATACCGTTATGATGTAATTGATAAAGAGGATCCTGTAGGAGTGGTCACAGGATTAGCTTGGACTGCAGTTGGCGGTGATACCCTGTCTATAGAGGTAGGGGTAAGTTCTGGCAGCGGCAAAGTTGAGTTGACAGGTAGTTTGGGTGATGTCATGAAGGAGAGTGCCAAAGTCTCTCTCGCTTATATTCGGTCGCGGGAAGATGTCCATACTGAACATCCAGAATTTCCGGAAAAAATGGACATCCATGTGCATGTGCCTGAAGGCGCTGTTCCCAAGGACGGTCCATCTGCAGGTGTCACATTGGCCACAGCTATTTATTCTGCTTTGATGCAAAAACCTGTTCATCATGACTTAGCGATGACGGGTGAATTGACAATCAGAGGTAGAGTATTGCCTATTGGAGGCATCAAAGAAAAAATTATTGCTGCCCACCGAGCAGGTGTTAAACGAGTCCTTATTCCCGAAGAAAATAAACGGGATATCGAAGACATTCCAGAATCTGTACTCAAAGATCTGGATGTCATTACAGTGACGAAGGCAGAGGAAGTGTTGAACTACGCAATCGTGTAAATGTATAGGAAATAATGTTTGAGGCGGCTGTAGGTCGACTAAATTGTTTGAGAACATGACGTGC
>JAAYOA010000065.1 GCA_012520525.1 Clostridiaceae bacterium
ATTTCATCAATCATTATCCCAGAAAGATATTAGACGGGCGCAGTGCTATAGAGTTTCGCCAGGCTGCTGCTTGAGCGAATATCGATTACATTGTCAATAGTTGGGATTTCATTTTAACTTGCAGTTCACATAACCCAGGATATTATAAAATTTGCCTTGCACATTGGAGATTATTCGAGTATAATTTCTAATGCACTTCAAAGTGTGGAACATGCAGGTGTAGTTTAGTGGTAGAACTTCAGCCTTCCAAGCTGACTGTGTGGGTTCGATTCCCATCACCTGCTCCAAATATAATCGGGTCCTGCGACCTGATATGGGTCCATAGCTCAGCTGGATAGAGCAACAGCCTTCTAAGCTGTAGGTCGCAGGTTCGAATCCTGCTGGACTCGCCATTAACCCTTGAAACATTGTTGTTTCAGGGGTTTTCTATTTTTGATAACAGGTTGCAAAAAACAACTTAGAGTTATGTATAAACATTGCAAATACATATTCTGTCGTGTGTCTTCTTCAAATTTATTCGCTTTTAACATAAATCTTATCTCAGCTTAATATTGCCCATCTAAGCCCAAACAATAGCTCCATATAATTATTAGAGTGTAGGTAAATAGCGCCATTTAATTTGGTCAATAAGGCGTTGTTAGCTAAAGGCGAAGAAAAAGATTGATATGGAGATAGCTATGAAGAAAAATTTGAAAAAAAGATGGAGCAGAGGCTTAGCAACGGTGATTAGCCTACTGATGCTGAACTCTGTTGTTCATGCAGAAGAAGCAGCTCAATCGGATACCACAGTGGGTGTGGTAATCAATGAAATTGTCTTTAATCATAGTGAAGAGGAAGACGCAGTCGAATTATACAATGCCGGAACGGTGGCAGTCGATCTCAGCGGCTACACAGTACACGACGACGCTCCGGATAAACACACGTTTACAATTCCCGAGGGAACGGTGTTAGAGCCTGAGGCATTTCTTTTTTATTATAAGAACAAAGATAATGTGACGGGATTTGACTTTGGTCTCGGCAAAAATGATCTTGTCACTTTAAAGACACCCGAGGGTGTGGTCGTTGATGAAAAAGTTTGGACAGTTGATGCCGGCGGTGCTACCGGTGCTATTGGGCGAATCCCGGATGGTTCTGATGAGTGGCAGGTTGCCCAAGTAACCCTCGGTTCAGCAAATGTTGCTTATGTCGAGCCGGAGCCTGAGCCGCAAGCTGGTAGTATTGTTATTAATGAAATTGATTCGCAACCCGCCGACTGGGTCGAACTTTATAACCCTGGCACCGAAAGTTTTGATGTGTCGGGTTATGAATTGCGCGACAACGCCGATGATCACCGCTTCCAAATTGTCGGGCCGGCTGTTGTAGAGGGCGGCTCAGTTCTGGTCATCGATGATCAGACCGAGGGCTTAATATATGATGATCAAAAGAATACTTTTGTACCCGGCAGTTTCGGTCAAGCGATGGGTCTTGGTGGTGGCGATTCGGTGCGTCTCTTTGATCCTGAAACTAAATTAGTTGACGAATACAGCTGGACCGAGCACGCTGCCATAAACGGTGACAAGGCGCTGGCAACATATGCCCGTATTCCAGACGGTAGCGGCGAGTTCATGCTCTGCTATGCCACCAAAGGTGAGCTTAATCGACCTTATTACCCTGTCGTCATCAATGAAATTGAGTCCAACGGCGATGCCACAGACTGGGTGGAAATTATTAATATAGGCAATAGCGCTGTGAATATCTCTGGCTGGTATATTTTAGACAACGATCCAGTGGGTCATATGGCTGACACAGTTCCCTTGCCGGAGAACAGCACGATTGAGGCGGGTGAATTTTTCGTCTTTGACGGAACCGTCCACTTTAATTTTGGCTTAGGCAAAAATGACGAAGCAGTTCTCTATGATCGCCACGGCAATGTGGTAGATGGTCACGCCTGGCAAGGTCATGCTGAGGGTACTCTCGCCCGCATTCCCGACGGAACGGGTGAATTCCAAGATGTTCCTGTGGGAACAAAAGGTAGTGCTAATGCCGATGAGCCACTGCCGCCGGTTGAAGATGACAGACCGGAAGCTCAACCTTGGCCCGGTCCAGACGAAATCGTTATAATCGACGAGACGCCGATGTTTTTAGAGGATTCCTCCGGTCTTGATTTCGCCGCCGGCAAATTATGGGCGGTCGATAACGGAACGGGTACAATTTGGCAGCTCGAGATGGATGAAAATGGCATCCCAAGTTTTGCTGCAGGTTGGGAACAGGGCAAAAGAGTTCAGTTCCAAAAAGATGCCTATCATCCCCAAGCCCCTGGACCTGATGCTGAAGGTATCACGGTGGATGGCAACGGTCTGGTCTACATAGCGTCGGAGCGGGATAATGCCGCAAAAGGTGTCAATTACAATGTTATTTTACAAGTAGATCCAACTGTTGACGCAACGACATTAGTCGCTCAGCAAGAGTGGGATATCACCGCCATCCTGCCGCAAGTGTCGGCCAACACAGGTATAGAATCTGTGGAGTGGGTGTCCAATAGTGTTCTCAGTGAAAAACTGTTTAATGAACAGGCGGGGACCGTGTATCTCCCCGAACAGTATCCTGGACAAGTAGCTGATGGCGTATTTTTCGTTGCTTTAGAGAATAACGGTCATGTCTACGCCATCAGTCTACAAGACGATGGCAGCGCATCGGTTATCGCTGACATCGATAGTCTGATTGGTGGAGCGATGGGCCTTGACTTTGACACCGAGACAGGGTTACTTTGGGTGGAATCAGACAATGGCTTTGACGGTCGTTTAGCGACAATTGAATTGAACGGTACAAATGAGCCGATCATCCAGCATTATGCGCCGCCGGCAGGTATGGACACGACTTTAAATAACGAAGGCTTTGCCATTGCAGGAATGGAATTTGCCAAAGACGGCCGTCGCCCCGTCTATTGGTTCGCCGATGGACACAAGCAAAATTCTCTGCGCATGGGTTGGCTTGACAGCGCCAGCGACGTTCCCCAGCCAACGATCGCAGCCGTAAAAAGTGTCACGGCAAAGGCTTTGGACGCGAACCAAGTGCAAATTCAATGGGAGCCCGTTGAAGATGCTCAAGGCTATATTATTTATCGTAAACTGATGGATGGCGCTCTGGAAAAAGTGGCTGTCACCAGCACTCCTGAAGCCAGTTATGTTGACGAATCCCCCCACACAATGCGTGTTAATTTCTACTTTGTCTTCCCTTATAAAATTGAGAACGATATATTTGTCAGCGGCGGCTGCACGGACTACGGCTATGCTAGACCGGAATTGTCCCACGTGAGCAATTTGCGTGCCAACGTCGTTGATCGCCAAGCGACACTGCGTTGGAACGACGTGGAGGGTGCGGAGGCCTATGTGATTTATCGCAAAGTAAAAGATGGTGATCTGCAGTACATGTACATTGTCGCACCGGGCGTGGGCAGATGGACCGATCTTAAGCCGACTCACGGCGAGACTTATTTCTACTTTGTCGTTCCGACAATCAAAGTAGGTAATGAACGCCGCATTAATTTGCCAAGTCCTTACACCTACGCGATTATTCCTAAGTAAATATTGCACCGCTGTTTCCATGGTAAAAGTTTCTCAATACTATTAGCTGAACGAGCTGTTTGAAAATCTCTAATCTGTGGTATCGTGTCGGACAATAGAAACTGAAAATATATAAAAATTGGCCGTCGATTGTTCTACAGTCGGCGGCTTTTTCAGTATCCAATTTGTCAAGTTTTTGCGTGTCATGTTGGCTGTCAGACATTTTTAGTTTTTCTGCCTGCCATTAAGTTGAATTGGTTGAACACCATGTCGTTAGGAAGAGACTGGTTTTACGTCCAAGCAAATCCATTTCCAGTTCCAAGCAAACCAGTTCCAAGGAAACCCCTGTGCTAAGATATAACTATAAAAATGATTGCATAAATGAAGGAAGGATGTAGGGATGCGGCAAATCAAACAACTAATAACTTTGGTTCTATGCATGACGCTGCTTACGAGTTGTTCCCTAATTAAAAAATCGAGCCAATCATCCCCCGTGGATATGGACCGTTTTAACAATCCACAGGGGATTATAAGCGGTTTGGAAACGAGAGACGAGAATAAACCCGAGGTGAATCGAGAGATCTTTATCACCGCCCAAGAGATCTTGTCTTGGCGGAAAGATCTGAATGTTCTAGACACCTATACATTCAAAGAGGATTATGAAGGCACTCTATATTATCCTATGGTGATGTCCTATCAGACCCTGCTGGAAAATGATCAACTTTGCTGGCCCAAGGTCTCAGTAGCTGGTCAGCCCTTGGACATCGATTTGCAGGCCGGCTCTGATATTGGCATGTTGGCTTCCATGGATTGTGGTGCCCAAGATGAATCAACTATTATCAACAAATTAAATGATGATAATTACTTTGAAGAGGCGGGAATGAGCGCCGCAAATGGTGACGCTGAAGTAAATTTTGTTCAGTTTACAGACATCCCTAGAATAGAAAGTTTTGCTGCAGAGCAACCTGAAATGACAATCAGCTTTCCCGATGATATTAGATTCCTTTCATATGGTTTTAATGCGATTTCCGGATATGATACGACGATAGAGATTTCGCGTTCCATCACAGCAACGGATGCCCCTGGATCCGACGAGGTTTATCTTGTTTTTTTTGACGAGGTTCCAGAATTTGAAATAAATTTTAGAGACAATGCAAAGGACACCTTGATAGCCGGTAAAAGTCCGACCATGAAGAGGAAAGTGATTCCATTTCGAGAGGTGATGGCAATCTTAGTCGAAGATTTTTTTGTCATGAATTATGGTTACTCTTTTCAAGGAAAAACCGAAGGGATCATCGAACGGGTACTGGCGGATTATTCTGATTGGTTTGAAGCAGATAAGACTTTTGCAGTAGGGGAGGACATAATTTCCAATACCTATCACATTTCCAGAATCTTTTATCTTCCCATCGACACGACAATTCAAACGGGGGAGACGATTACTATTGAGCGCATTGTACCGTCGAGTCACAATTTCGGCGGTCTGTCAGACACATCCTTTGAAGGCTATCATATCCTCGGACATACTGATCATAGCGTGAAATTTTTAAAAA
>JAAYOA010000066.1 GCA_012520525.1 Clostridiaceae bacterium
CGTATGTTGCGCACTGATGAACCGATTGTCAGTGAGGATTTATCTACCCTAGCAGAGGGCATTTTAGATGCCTTAAAGAGTGCTCGAGATCTTCCTTCTCCAGCAGATAAATTGAATCAATTGAGTGAAACTTTTAGTTCAATCGGTGTGACACTCGATATTACCGGAGATCTTCCCAATGTTTTGCTCGAGGGTGAAGTGTGTTCAGAAAACAAGCAGCGTGAATTGGATCGCTATGCATCTTTGTTGGTTGACATCATGCGAGAGGGCATTACCAATGCTGTACGCCACGGTTTTGCTACTCAAATCTATGTAAAATTATGGCATGATCAAGAGGGATATCATATGAAAATATCTGATAACGGTCATCCGCTTTCATCCTATTATAAGGAAGGAGGGGGTATTGGAGGTATGCGCCAGAAATTATCGGACTATGGTGGTAAACTAACAATAGATAATACCCAAGGCTTTGTTTTAATAGCTAGCTTGCCTGATTTAGAGATAATCAAGGGAATGTCTCTCGATACGAAACAAAGGATAGCGGATAAAACAGAGTGAGATGGGAAGTGAGGAACTAAAATGTATAGAGTGATCATCGTTGACGACCACGTATCTATGTGTGACTCTTTGGAGTTTGCTCTTACGAATACGGGTAAATATAGGGTGGTTGGTCGCTTAGCTAGTGCGGAACAAGCGCTTTTGTATTGCGAACATCTTCGACCTGATTTGGTGATTTTAGATGTCTGTACAGAAGGCGGTGCATCGGGGCTCGACGCAGCGGCTCAAATCAGCATTCAACTGCCTCTAGTTAAACTTATTGTCATGTCTGGTTTTGACGAAATTACTTACGCCCCTAGGGCGGAAAAAGCGGGGGCCCATGCCTTTGTATTTAAAAGCAAAAGTCTTGATTTTTTTGTGGATGTGGCTGCTCGAGTGATGGAAGGGGGCACTTATTTTCCTGAACCCCGACACATCCCTTTGCCTGATGGTGAAGCACCTCTGACTGAGCGAGAGATGGAGGTTCTGCGCTTAATGTGCAAACATATGACGACAAAGGAGATCGCTGCGGAATTGTTTATTAGTGAAAATACAGTCAAATATCATAAAGCCAATATGCTGGCAAAGACGGGCTTTTCCAAATCGATGGACTTGGCTTTTTATATGTTGTCCCATGGCTGGATCAATCCGCTTTATTAGATTTGTGGTATAAAAGTGTTTCCGCACTTAAGCATCTATGCTTGGTTAGCGTTTTCTATTTAAAGTTTTCGGATCTATTCTTATTTCGTTCATGACTATAATTCCTCTTATTAAAGGTGTAAATTTGCCTTTTTCAGATCAATAACTACCCCGTGCGGGTAGGTTGCCCCAGATTTTTTTTATTTAAAATAGAGTTAGATAGAAGTTGCCATTGGTTGTAGTATTTCAGCTTAGGAGTTTGGATATGCAGTCAATTGTGCTTATCATGCGGCGCAAACCTGTCGCAACGGCTTTAAGACAGCGGATTCAAGATAATGCAAGGGATCTGGATCTGGTTATCAGCTGTGTGTATGAATATGATCAAGCACCAGACCTTGTGCGCCAAGATGAGGGAACGGCGGCGCTGATCGAGGTTGCGGAATATGGCATGTTCAATTTGTCCTATTGTTTGAAACTTTGCGCAGTATTGCGAGAAACTACTTCCCGGTGTCGGATTCTGTTGCTGTGCCCAGAAGAAGAAGAGGATATTGTGGCAGCTGCACTAAAGGCGAAGCAGGACCAATTAATCGATGATTATATATTTTATGATGCCACTCTCGATTACATGGCATCAAAGATTCTAACTTTGTAATTGTAATTGAGAGGTTGCTTTACTAGAGAGGAGTTGTTAATGGGACTTTTTGACAAAAAGTATTGTGATGTTTGCGGTCAAAAAATCGGACTGCTAGGTAATCGGAAACTAGAAGATGGCAATATGTGCAAGGATTGTGCCAAAAAATTATCGCCATTTATGACTGATCGCCGGCGGACCGGCCTTGCGGAGATTAAAGAACACCTTGCCTATCGTGAAGCAAATCGAGATATGGTGGCAGCTTTTAATGTATCGCGTACTTTAGGCGACAATACCCATGTCCTGCTTGATGAAGACTCAGGTCATTTTATTGTTACCAGTTCTTCCCGCTGGAGGGAAGAGAACCCCGATGTCATTCCTTTTTCCCAGGTGACCAACTGTAGTAAAGAAATCCGCGAGAGCAAGACCGAAATCAAGCGGAAAGGCAAAGATGGCAAAGAGATTAGCTACAATCCGCCTCGCTATGACATTGACTATGATTTTTATATCACAATTAATGTTAATTTGCCTTGGTTTGAAGAAATCCAGTTTAAGATCAATAACAGACGCGTCGATAAGCGCAGTTCAGTTGAATTTAAAGAAGTGGACCGCCAAGCAGATGAGATTGTTGAGACGCTGATGAAACAGCGCCAAAATGTGAGAGATGAAATTGTCGCATCACGGGTAGCAGGGATGGCACAGACCTGTCCACTCTGTGGTGCAACAACTGTCCCTGACGAGCAGGGGCGCTGCGAATACTG
This sequence comes from Clostridiaceae bacterium, assembly GCA_012520525.1. GTDB lineage: Bacteria > Bacillota > Clostridia > Saccharofermentanales > Fastidiosipilaceae > JAAYOA01. The sequence continues at coordinate 2,569 of JAAYOA010000066.1, forward strand.
CCGTGGTGCGATGCTGACGTCACAATAGTCGCAATACGCAATATTTGAACCTATAAGTTAATTCGAGGAGGAAAATTATGTTAAGAAAAAAATATAATTGGTTAACAGTTTTATTAGCATTTGCTGTTATGCTAACCTTGGCTGCCTGTGGTGGCGGAGGTAGTGGTAAAACAGATGATGCGGGAAGTGATGCAGAAGTTGCAGACACTACTGTTGAAGAGGAAGCCGCCGATGAGGCTGGAGATGGCGCATCTACCGCCGGCGGTGAACTAATTGACGCGGGCAATGTCAGAGCCGTCTGCCCTACCGGTTGGTTTAATTTGGAGGTACAGAATTCCGACGGTGACGGATTAGACCCTAATCAGCTGACCTTTTTAAAAGGTGCTGAGTCGGCATCGGATCTCTTTAATGCGGCCTCGGTCATGATCGTCTTCCACGGCATGGATAATCCAGTTATGGATATTCGAAGCGTCTATGAGGACATCGAAGAGCTTGAACCTTTTGAAGCTGGCGGACGTACCTGGGAGGGCTTTAAAGGTGTCAGCATGGGTTATCAATATGCCCTATTGAACAGAGAAGGTTCGGGCGAAGTGCAAGTTATGGTTTTGATGGAAAATGATAACGCGAGTATCGCATTGGATGATCCGGACTTCCTGACAATCTTAGAAACCCTTGATTATTAATTATATTGATGAAATGTACTTGAAGAAGCATCGTATTATTTCGGGAGTGTGAAAAGGAGTAATTATTATGGACAATAAACTATTAAAAGTATCAGGTATCCTATTGATCATCACCGGCGGTATATCAGTTTTACTGGGCATTTTGGCAATTGCAGCTCTAGCTGCCCTTGGTCTTCCAGGCATACTAATTTTAGGCTTGGTTATTTCTTTGATTGGTAGTGTCATTTCTCTAATAGCTGGTATTATCGGGGTGAAAAATTCAGCACGTCCGGAAAAGGCAAAGACATGCATGGTCTTTGGCATAATTGTCATAGCTTTAACTGTGTTATCTATTATTTTCACTCTGGTCGGCGATGGTGATGTGAGTCTCATTTCCCTGTTAAGTGGTTTAATTGTACCGATTATTTACCTCGTCGGTGCAGTGCAGAACAAGAAACTGCATGATCAATACAGGCAATTCTAAGGGATTCATAAGTAAAGGTGATTTTCAATAATCTCAAGTTTATTAAAGTAAATTAAGGCATTAATTCGATAGAAGGAGTTAATTAATGAAAAGAGCAAAAAAATTATTAAGCTTGCTCATTGCTGCAATTCTGCTTGTGAGTCTGTCATCCTGTGGCGGATCTAAGGGCGGCGGTGAGAATGAAGCTGCATTAGGAAAGTATAATGCGTTAACGTATAGCTTTGGCGATATGACTTTGGATGCAACTGGAGATTGGTTGGAACTTAAATCCAAGGGCAAAGCGACAATTTCAGTTGATGGCGATGAGTTTGCTTGCAAGTGGAAATTGAATGGCACTGACTTTACGTTAGAAGAGCGCGGTGACATATTTAAAGGCACATTAGAAAATGGTGTTATTGAATTAAATCTCGAAGGCATTGTCTATACATTTGCCAAACCTGGATTTGAACCCGCAACATCACCTGAATCTGAAGAGGCGCCGGTTGTTACTGCTGCTCAGGATCTTGCGGACAGTGAATATGCAGATGAGATTGCTTACTGGAATGGCGACTGGTACGGCTGGTGGTGGATTACTAGTGCGGCAGGTGACTGGGCTCATCTCAGTGAGAAATATTATGATATGTACTGCACGATCAATTTAGATGCAGACGGTATGGGCCAGATGATGTTCTGGGATGACGACGCGGGTCTGATGAAACTGGAGGTTAAATTAGATACCAATAATTCTGCTCCACACGGTATTTTGGTAAGTACAAAAGGTTATCTTTGGGACTTTGACTACAAGCCCGGTGAATGGGTCATCGATGTCGAAGACAATGGTTTGGACTATGAGAACCTGTGGACATTTGAAGGTACGTATATTGATCCTACTCCGGATGAAGCAGGTTCCCAATTCGATTACTTTATTTGTATGCGTCCGTGGGGACAGAATTGGGATGATATCGAAGATGCCGGTGAGCGTCCTCCGGGATACGATTGGTATGTTGGAGAACTATCTAGTGGCAATACTATGCCCGAAGGTCTCGGTTATGGTGTCTTATCTCCGTAATATATAGAAAAGTTTGAGTTGGCAAAAGCTATTGTTAGTTAATAATTAATCATTAAAATAATTATTTAAATATGCCATGCCGTCGATCCCATTATGGTCGACGGCATTTTAATTAGAATAACTTGGAGTTATTTCTTGAGTTTTTCTCCCATATATACAGAAAAAGTTTGTTCGAGGAACTCAATTTCATAAAAATCAGACTTTCGGTTTAATAATTTTTTAAACAACTTACTTTCAAATAAGTTTGTTTACATACAACTAAATAATTAAAATTTGATATGATAAACTGTATATAGTGACAAAATTGAATTAAGAAGTGTACAAGCGTGCTTTTGTGTGTAAATTATTCGCATATCAATTTAGACGGTTTACAGGTGGCTGTTTTGTCATCCTATTGGTATCAAGGAGATGGGTGTGAAACTTTTACAATCGAGGCCTTACCGTATTCTGATTTGTAACAATAATCCTAATGAAACAGCGGAGTTAAGTGCCTTTCTTAAAAAAAATGATTATGAAACAGCTGCGGCGTATACCGAGCGTCAGGCAATGGATCAATTGGTTATTGTAGACTTTGATGTCGTACTCATCGATATCACCTTGCCTCGTGTTTTGGAGTCTAATTTATTTAAACAATTGATTTTGCATAAAGATAATCATGAAATTATTTTGCTAGCCGACGAGTATCCAGATGAGGAAGTGCGCGCCATGTGGCGTCCCCTTTCCCATCACTTTTGGGTCAAGCCTTTAGATTTATCGACTGTATTAGAAGAGTTGGACAATCTTTTTACGAAACAGAAAGAACGTACGACGGGTCAGCATCACCGCTATTTAGAAACAGGGGGACTGGTCATCGACCATGAAAACAAGATTGTCACAGTGGATGGGAAGAAAGTGAATTTGACGGCGTCAGAATATAATATCCTGTTGTATTTGATGACCAATAAGGGCAGGATCATTTCTACGCGAGAGATTTATGACGCCCTTTGGGATACCGAAGTGCAAAATAGCGATAACGTCATTACCGTTCACATCTGCCACATCCGCAAGAAGATTGAAAAGGATCCGAATCATCCCAAATATCTTAAAATGCTATGGGGCAAAGGTTATCGCATCGAAGATATTTCGTGATTTAATATCCTGAAGTTTTGCGCAAGTATACAATGCGATTTCTTATATCTTTATAAGCAAAAATAGTTGGCATAGTAAATAAGTTTTATATGTCTGGAGGTAGTTTGCTCTATAATGGCTGTTGACGCTATACGTAGGGCAGATTATCCTAGAAGTAGGCTCTTGGTCGATGGTTTCGCCTGAGAGCTCTTTATTTGTGTAATTTTAATTAAACAAGATATTTGCGAATGCTTGCCGCTTATAAAGACTACCTTTAATAGACAAGGAGTTGCCCAATGAAGGAATATTTTGACTTGTTAGATGAACACGGCAATCCGGTGCCCGAACGGGTACCGCGAGGAACGAAATTGCCACCCAATCGCAATATTCTCGCCGTTCATATTTTTTTGCAGGATGTGCAGGGTGATTATTTGATACAAAAACGTTCCCAGAATAAGGCCCTTTGGCCGGGATTGTGGGATGTCACTGCTGGCGGCGTACAGGCGGGCGAAACCTCCCGGGAGGCTGCTGTACGAGAAGTGAGGGAAGAATTGGGTCTGTATGTGCCGCCAGAAGCCATGCAGAAAATTGCTCGCTTGAGACGTCATCCCGCTTTTTGGGATATCTGGTATGCGCGGATTCCCATCGATGTTGATCAATGCAAACTTCAAACCAGCGAAGTAGATGAAATCAAATTGGTGCCCAAGGCAGATTTGTTGTCGTTATTCGATCAAGAAAAATTGCGAGACGAGGAATACTTAGGGTTGGTAGACAAATATTTGCCCGAAAAGTAAATCATAAGATATAATATTTGATTAGACTTTAGATAGGTTTAAGTGAGGTTGCGGTGGGTTTTGGATTTCTTTTTTTGACAGCTTTAGCGCTGGCAATGGATGCCTTTGCTGTATCAATATGTAATGGCATGCAGATGTACCCAGTGCGCAGAAAAGATGTGTTGCGATTTGGTATTTTTTTCGGTGGTTTCCAGGGATTGATGACCACCCTTGGTTTTTTAATCGGTCAAACTTTTCGCAGTTTCATCGGTAAATTTGATCATTGGGTTGCCTTTGCATTGTTGGGACTCATAGGTGGTCATATGATATGGGAAGCTTGGCGCAGCCGGAAAGAAGAAGAGGCCTGTGCTAATACCAATACAGTGTCAAACAAGGTGATGACATTATTGGCCATCGCCACAAGCATTGATGCCCTCGCTGTGGGGATCTCATTTTCGGTCATTTACGTCAACCTATTCCTGGCTGTAACTCTGATTACAGTTGTCACTTTTCTGTTGTCTGGCATCGGAGTTTTGTTAGGCAAACAATTAGGCAAACTGTTTGAACAATGGGCACAGATTGTCGGCGGAGTAGTACTGATTGGCATTGGTATAAAAATTTTAGTTGAACATTTGGTGGAAGGGATTTGATAAATATGCAGAACAAGGTCGCTGAATCAGAGGTTATAGTACGTCCTCTGCACATAGAGGATCGAGAAGATTTTCTAGCCATGAGCAAAGCATTTTTTAATTCGGATGCTGTAGCTCATAAAGTAGAGGATGTTTATCACGAGCGAACCTTCGCAGAGTTAATGCGCAGCAGCGAATATACCGAGTGCTATATGATTTGCATAGCGGATCAAAGTGTAGGTTATGCACTAACGGCTAAAACGTGGTCACGCGAGGCTGGTGGATTGACAGTTTGGTTAGAAGAACTATTTATTTTGCCAGAGTGGCGCGGACACGGTCTAGGCGCGACCTTTCTCTCGCGCTGGTTGAACCGCGTGGAGAAAAAAGAAAAAGATATTTATCGCCTTCGCCTGGAGGTGGAGCCGGAGAATCGGGATGCTATGCGACTGTACAGACGTCAAGGTTTTGAACGCCTTGGTTATGATGCTTGGGTAAAAGAACTTCCCCATTAATTTATAAAGTTAAACTTTCCTGACAAATAAGAGGATATTATATAAATATCGTTTGTATTCATTTGCAAAAGAGAATAAACTATTAAGTCAACAATATGTGACTTTTTATAATAAAGAGATAATATAAACAAAATCATACAAGATTAGTATAGAATATGATTGTCAATATTTCAATTGAATAATTTCAATCGGATAAAGTGGTTTTAATCCCCTTCCGATCGATCTATAAAGTTAACCAATCAACCATAGGTTAGGACGTCGGTATAAAGTAAAAGCGGAGGATATTTATGAGCATGCACAAAGCGGAACAACAAAAACCGGTATTAGATATTAAAGATTTTACAGTTGAAGTCGATGGGATGGAAATTCTCCATGGACTTAATTTACATATTGAAGGCGGAGAAGTTCATGCCATTATGGGACCCAATGGTACAGGAAAATCTACCTTGGCATCAGCCATTATGGGTCATCCTCGATTTGATATTACTCGTGGTGAAGTGATATTAAATGGCGAGGATTTACTTTCTCTTTCGGTAGATGAACGTGCGCGAGCCGGTCTTTTTTTAGGAATGCAATATCCTGCTGAGGTGAGTGGAGTAACAAATTCAGATTTCCTGCGCAGTGCTGTAAATGCTCGCCGCGAGACTCCTTTGGGCGTGTTGCCCTTTTTACGTCAGTTGAATGAGGCTGTCAGTGAGTTAGAAATGCGGGAGACATTACCGGATCGCTATCTTAATGAAGGATTTTCGGGTGGCGAAAAGAAGCGCAACGAGATTCTTCAGATGAAACTTCTAAAACCATCCATCGCCCTTCTAGATGAGATTGATTCCGGTCTTGATATCGACGCCCTGCGCATTGTTGGTCAAAATATCACGGCTATGATGGAGGAACGGGGCGACCAGATGGGTCTGCTCATGATTACTCACTATCAGCGCTTGTTAGATTACATCCAGCCCCAGTTTGTCCATGTTTTGATGAACGGTCGCATCGTTCATACTGGTGATGCCACATTGGCTAAACGACTGGAGGCAGAGGGCTACGACTGGCTGCGCAAAGAGTTGGATCTTGCTGACGAAGATGGAACGGATATAGCGGGTGACAACGAAGGTGAGCTCGACGCGGATCTGGATGCCTTGTTCATGTAAGACCAACTAAATAAGGAGATAGAGATGACGGAACGCTATCAAGACTTAATCGATAAACGCACTTTTGGCGGGAAAATACTACAACTTGATGTGATCAAAGATGGGTTCGATCTGCCTTCTTTTGCCAGAGTAGAGCCCCTTGATCAAACAACGTTTGAGTTATTTTCCGAGGTGCTTTTCCAACCTGAGACCAAGCGCAAACAGCGCTACACTGTTGCTGAACTGCAAAAACCAGAACAGACGATCCATTTGCATTTTGATGCAGCTACTCTGTCACAATTTTTTTCAAACGAGATGAGCTCATCCGTTGCTGCAACGACCCCCCCGCGGACTTTGGCCATAGAATTAAGACGACCTAGTTGGGGTGAGGCGATCAGTCTCCATGTTAGTGTAGCAGATGGAGCAAATGTTGAATTAGTATTTTTTGAAAAGACGAATCCGGTTCTCGCTGCTAACAACGGAAAAAAACCTGCGGTTTTTTTATCCGCTGAGGTGGGAAATCAGGCTACCCTTGATATGGTGTATTTGCACCCTCTTTATTTAGAAGAAGATGGTCTGCGACAATATTTAGAGCCTCAGAATGGTGTAACCTTTCTCTATTACGGTAAAGTTGCCAGAGGTGGAAAGTTCCGTTGGACGAGTATAAATATCGGTGATTCGTTAGTGGAAAAAGGTATGGTTGATCTCGTTGCACCCCGTGCCGAAGTTGATCTGGGTGGCGCTGCCTATATTCCGGACGGTTGTGAGCAATTTTATCAGTATAAAGTGCGCTGCCGAGCACCAAAAGCAAAAGCTTTTGTACGCAGTCATGGAGTTGTCGATGATGGCGGCAATGGCAGAGTTGTTAGTGTAGCTGATATAGCCAAGGGTGCCAGTGATGCCAAACTGCGGGAAGAGAATCGCTTTATTACTTTAGGAAAAAATGCCCGGGCTTATGCCGATCCCACCTTGCTCATTGACGAGTACGACGTTGAAGCCTCCCATGCTGCCACAGTTGGACAGATGGATGAAGAGGCGATGTTCTATCTGCAAAGTAGAGGATTAACCGAGGATCAAGCCAAGCGATTGGTTACAGCCGGCTTTTTGATGCCCCTCGTTGATCGCATTCCCCAATTGGAACTGCGCGGGCAGTTGGCTGAGATTTTATCTGAGCGCATGCACAGCTTAGGAGGTGTCGCAAGTGAGTAGTAGTTTACATGAGTGTTGTCTCAAACGTAGCGAAGCTATTCGGAATGAATTTCCGATGCTATCGGTCGTTGAAAATGGTCACCCGATGGTCTATTTCAATAACGCTGCGACGGCGATGACGCCTAAGAGTGTAATCAATGCCATGACGGAATATTACGAGGAATATGGCGTCAATATCGCTCGCGGTGTAGATGCCATAGGTTATAGGGCGACCCATCTATTTGAAGCGACGCGGGTAAAAGTTGCTGATTTTTTAGGTGCAGAGCGATCTGATTCGGTAGTGTTTACCCGGGGGACGACAGCGGCTTTAAATCTAGTCTGCTCTAGCTTCGGTAATTTGGTCGTTGAGGCGGGGGATGAAATCATCGTCTCGGGTGGCGAGCACCACGCAAACTATATTCCCTGGCAACAGTTAGCGAAAAATAAAGGTGCGCAACTGGTCTTGGCTGAACTTGACGAAGATGGCAAAGTAACGCCTGAGGCACTGCAAAAGGCAATGACGCCTAAGACAAAATTGGTGGCATTGTTTCACATCAGCAACGTCATGGGTGCGGTACACGACGTCAAAGCTTTGGCAAAAGTAGCCCATGACGGTGGTGCTTATTTTGTCTGTGACGGTGCTCAAGGCATTGTCCACGATCAAATCAATGTTGTAGAAACCGATGTGGACTTTTATGCCTTCAGCGGACATAAATTATTTGGTCCCACAGGTGTGGGTGTACTGTACGGCAAGTATGATCTCTTAAAGAGGATGCCGCCGATCGAGTTTGGTGGTGAGATGATCAGTCTCGTCGATGTCTATGACACTACATTCGCTGACCCGCCTCATAGGTTTGAAGCTGGCACGATGCCGATCGCCGAAGTGATTGGATTGGGCAAGGCCATCGATTATGTCAACCGGTATGGTTACTGTGCTATGCAACGACGGGTTGAATATTTGACATCTATCGCGGTTGAGAAATTGCAAGCTCAACCTAATGTGACGATCTACAACCCGCACAATTACGCCAGTGGCATAATCTGTTTCAATATTGAGGGCATTCATCCCCATGATGCTGCGGGGATATATGACCGGGAAGGCATTTCCCTTAGAGCCGGTCACCACTGCTCCCAGCCAATGATGCGAGAGTTAAAACAATTCGCCACACTGCGAGCTAGTTTGGCCTTTTACAATACTGAGGAAGAGGTCGAACGGTTTGTCGAAGCAACGGAAATGGCAGGTGATTTCCTTGACATACTCTTCTAATCAATCTCAAAAAGATAATTCAGCCAACGCTCAATTGTTTAAGAAAATAATCATGGACCATTACCGCAATCCGCGGAATAAAGGTCTCGTTGAAGATGATGAGTATGTCACCATCTTTCTCCGCAATCCGAGCTGTGGCGATGACTTGACGGTTCAAGTGAAAGCTAACGGTGATAAAATTGAGTCCATTCGCCAGTATGGTACGGGTTGCTCGATCTGCTGTTCCAGTGCCTCGATGATGTCCGAATTGCTGGCATCAAAGACCCTGACAGAAGCAGCGCAGTTGATCAATCAATTCTATTTGATGGTGGAGGCGAAACCTTACGACGAAGAAGCCTTGGGTGATGCCATCAGTTTACAGGGAGTGGCTAAATTGCCTCAACGTATTAAATGCGCCACTTTGGGCTGGAAAGCGTGCGAAGAGGCATTGGGCAAGATCCAGGAAGAGCAGGCGGATGACTCTGCGTCAAAATGAGTCGAAATAGTCGGATACCTAAGAGCAAATCAAGAGGAATCGATATATGGAACAAAAAATAATGAAAAATACAGTGCAGGCAGGAGATGTTGTGCGCAGTCGTTTTGAACATGAGATTTACGATGGCGATATCTCTGTTTTGCGCTTTAGTCCGGGATTAGATGCCAACAAAGTGCGCGAGATTTCCCGCTTAAAGGGTGAACCGGAGTGGATGACACAAAAACGTCTAGAAAGTTTTGAAATCTTTCAGACCATCGAAGATCCCCAGTTCGGTCCTGATTTGTCGGCTTTGGATTTAGATAATATTACATACTACAATCGGGCCACAGAGTCCACCGAACAGTCTTGGGATCATGTGCCCGATAAGATCAAAGATACCTTTGAAAAATTAGGCATACCTGAGGCTGAGCAAAGTTATTTGGCTGGTGTGACGACACAGTATGAATCTGAAGTCGTCTATCACCGAGCCCGCAAAGAATTAGAAGAACTTGGGGTCGTCTTTATGGACACCGATACCGGACTGAAAGAATATCCAGAATTATTTAAACAGTATTTTGGCAAATTGGTGCCTCCCGGAGACAACAAATTTGCTGCGCTAAATGGTGCTGTTTGGTCTGGCGGGTCATTTATTTATGTACCTAAGGGCGTCCACTGTCCCCAACCGGTGCAATCTTATTTCCGCATTAATTCTGAGGCTTTAGGGCAGTTTGAGCGGACTCTGATTATCGTCGATGATGATGCCTCGCTGCACTACATTGAGGGTTGCACAGCACCTACTTATTCTTCAAGTTCTCTGCACGCGGCGGCAGTGGAGATTTTTATCGGTAAAAATGCATCCTGTCGTTATTCGACGCTCCAGAATTGGTCTAACAATGTGTATAACTTGGTGACGAAGCGCTCAGCCTGTGAGGCGGGAGGTCGCATGGAATGGGTAGACGGCAACATCGGTTCCGGTGTTACCATGCTGTATCCTGCTTGTTATCTGCGCGGCGAGTATGCCAGCGGCAGTATGATTTCAGTTTCTATGGCCGATGAAGGACAGATCCAAGATATTGGCGCTCGAATGATCCATCAGGCACCTTATACCAGTTCACAGATTATCTCGAAGTCCCTATCTCGCAATGGAGGCAATGCTATTTATCGGGGCACTGTCGAGCACAGCAAGGTGGCCTATGGAGCGAAGAGTTATGTGGACTGTGATACGTTGATTCTCGATGAGAAGTCAGAGTCAGACACCATTCCTACCTACCGCATCCATGAAGGAATCTCTGAACTGGAACACGAGGGTACTGTCTCAAAAGTCAGTGAAGAGCAATTATTTTATCTCATGAGCCGTGGTCTAACTGAGCAGGAAGCCACTGAAATGATCATTATGGGCTTCATTGAACCATTTACTCGGGAGTTGCCCATGGAATATGCCGTGGAGTTGAATCAGTTGCTGCACTTGGATATGTCTGAAAGTGTTGGCTGATCTCTGCCCCACATGGCTGCTTAGCTGAACTAGAGAAAGATAATTATAAATTTAAAACATCCGCTTCAGCGTACCGTTTAGACGTCTGCAGCGGATGTTTATTTATCTTCCCAATTAGGGCAGATGGAGCATTTTTGTAAAGCCAGTTAAGCAGTATAGTTCTGACAAATAACAGTTTCACGATTACAGTTTAAGGAATCCCTGTGCGTGCTGAATTCACACTCGCTAATTTAATAAGGCAAAAGTCATTTTGCCTAGGGGTTGGATTTTTCCCAGAAGGAATGCACCACGTTAAGCTTTGGGTATAGTCTCTTATCTACCATCGGAAGATATAGTTGACCTGGTTGTATCAAAATTTGTTTTTTCGGGATCTAAATCTGTGGCCGCTTCTTTAAGTACTGTGCCAAGGGTAGCTAAATTTTGCAGTTCGGAGGGAACAATTATTTTTGTTGCCTTGCCGTTGGCGACTTTCGTCATAGTGTCTAGACTCTGTAATGCAATAACTCCGCTGTCCACCTGGACGTTTTTAATCATTTGTAAACCGGCGGCCGTTGCCTCTTGAATTTTGCGAATCGCGGCGGCCTGGCCATCGGCTTCTCTAATGGCAGTTTCTTTTTTTGCTTCTGCTCGAAGAATAGCGGCTTCTTTTTCGCCTTCAGCGACCAAGATGGCTGCCTCCCTCTGACCTTCCGCGCGGAGAATACTTTCGCGTTTTTCGCGTTCTGCTTTCATCTGACGTTCCATGGCATTTTGAATGTCCTGAGGAGGCAAAATATTTTTTAATTCAACGCGATTGACTTTGATGCCCCAGGGATCTGTGGCTTCGTCGAGGATTTGGCGCATTCTAACGTTGATAATGTCCCGGGAGGTCAAGGTTTCGTCCAGTTCCAAATCACCAATAATGTTACGCAGTGTGGTAGCTGTTAGATTCTCGATGGCGATGGCTGGATTCTCAATACCGTATACCAGTAGTTTAGGATCGGTCACTTGATAAAAAAGTACCGTGTCAATTTGCATGGTAACGTTGTCTTTGGTGATAACTGCCTGGGGCATAAAGTCAAAGACCCGCTCTTTTAGCGAAACTTTCATTGCGATCCGTTCTATGAAGGGAACTTTGATGTGAAGTCCAGTCTCCCAAGTTGTCTTGTAAGTCCCTAGTCGCTCAATCACGTAAGCGCTCGCTTGAGGAACGACCCGCACATTGCGCACAATTATCATGACAATGATGAAAATTACAACGATTGTGATGATCAAGGTTAGCAGTCCTTGGGAGCGAATGTTCGCTGCCAGCAGATTCAGCATTGCGTAGAGAGGTGTATTAAACATATAGTTCTCCATTTCTTTTCTTTTATATAACAACGGATGTAATTTTGACTACCCGTCAATCTGGGTCTACTGTTAACCAACATCGATATTTATTCAACCGTTGGCTGATTAGAGGACCTATCTGGGCAGGGTGAAACAACAAGTTTAACGCCGGATAATGCCTCAATTTTAACACGGGTGCCGGGTGGAACTGTAGTTCCATCTGTTGTTGTCGCTCGCCAAGATTGACCTGCTATGACCAAGCGTCCTTTACTGCGAAGAGGATCGATGCCTTCTTCTAATATACCGATTTGTCCAATCAGCCGGTCGGCATTGGTCGGTGTCTTATGACGTTGCATAAGTAAGTGATCGCGGTACTTCCAGCCGATGCCTAAAGAGATGGCAGAAATCACAATAAATATAACAATTTGCAACCAAGTCGGTGCACCAATTAAGGTCGCGATTAATGCGCCGATTCCGCCGGCGACAAACCATATGGTTACGAGGGCCGTGGTCAGAACTTCGACAATTGCCATAGCCAAGACAACAATCAACCAAATTAACCACATAACGTGCCTCCTGTCCTAAATGAAGGTTGTTGAAACAGTCTATATATCATTTTACATTAAGTGCGCTTATCTTTATAAAAGAACCTAGGCTTATATGTAAAATTTGCGTATTTTATTCTTAATCGATATTAAACCGACCAAATAGTTCATTGCCAAGTAGTCGGGTAGAGAACGTTTTTATAATTTGAATAATAGGAGGACTTCATCGGGGGACTCCATCAAACACGTTGCAGATTTTGGTAGAACATTTAGAATAGGTAATGTTCGTTAGAAAAATCCTGAACTGATTCCATGATGACAAACTTTGGGTGAGCTAAGACTTATCGGGACGGTTTTGTTAGACTGATTCAGGAGCAAATAGAAAAGTGTTGGCGTGCTTGATACAGCCTAATTGGGTTGGATTAGTGTCGTCCCATTGGAGAGAAGCCATGAATAGAATAATTACAGAATCTAATCAGACTCAAGACCATAGTTTTGTTCTGAAAGGTCATATTGTTTATACACCATCCCCTGAGGAGATGACCTGTCTGCCGGATCATTATTTGGTCTGCAAGGAGGGGTATGTGGAGGGCGTATACCAAGATTTACCGCAGGCGGCTGCTCATTTGCCACTGTATAACTGTGGAGATCAAATTATCTTGCCAGGAATGAGCGACCTGCATGTACACGCTGGACAATACGCCTATCGTGGATTGGGCATGGATTTGGAACTTTTAGATTGGTTAAATGAGTATGCTTTTCCTGAGGAAGCACGCTTTTCAGATGAGGATTATGCCCAGAAACTTTATAGTCTGTTCGCTGAGCGGGTGCGACATTCAACTACAACCCGTTTAGCAGCGTGGGGCACTATTCATGCTCCAGCGACTGAAATTCTCATGGCTGAATTGGCTGCAGCTGGACTGAAGGGATTTGTAGGCAAACTAAATATGGATCGCAATAGCAGTCCCGCCGTGACCGAGCGTACAGCATCTTCTTTGGCAGATACCGAAGCGTGGATTGAACGCACAAAACATCGCTATCCGGGCATTGAACCGATTATCACACCACGATTTATACCTAGTTGTACTCCGGAATTGTTGCAAGGGTTAGGTGAATTGGCCGCTCGCAGTGGCGTTAGAGTTCAGTCTCATGTCTCAGAGAATTTACAGGAAATTGCCTGGGTTGCTGACTTAGAGCCTGAGGCACAAAGTTATAGTGGTGCTTATGATCGGTATGGTCTATTTGGCAGTACGGTCCCTGTGATTATGGCGCATATGGTGCATCCTTCCCCCCACGAGTGGGAATTAATGCTGCAACGTGACGTGACCATTGCCCATTGTCCGGCATCTAATATGAATGTAATGAGTGGTCTCGCGCCCGTCAAGGCGTTCTTGGATGCAGGAGTGCAGGTAGGTCTTGGAACCGATGTGGCGGGCGGGTTTTGTATTTCTATGTGTAGAGCGATTACCGATGCCATTCAAGTTTCTAAACTGCGTGCTCATTTGGTTGCTACTGGTCAGATGGCAGGTGCGCTTAGCTCTGTAGGAGGGAGCGCTGGAGTTGGGCAGAACCGTGAGGCAGAGGTAGCGGATACCGCCTCGGCACCCCGAGGACAATTAACGTTGACAGAAGGCGTTTGGCTGTCGACGAAGGGCGGTGGTCGATTCTTTGGCAAGGTTGGTAGCTTTGAAGCAGGCTATGAATTTGATGCTGTTGTTGTCGATGACTCAGCGCTGTGCAAAGCCCTGACTTTTAATTTGACACAACGGGTCGAACGTTTAATATATCTATATCCGGAAGTAAAAGTGTCAGCTAAATATGTTGCAGGCAAAAAAGTTTTATAGTAAAAATTACAGTTATTCTACTAAATTAACATAGCACTAGTTAATTACAGTTAATCGGTGAAGATAACTGGTATAATCAAGTCAGTTAGGAGTCCTATGTTTAAGAACTAATTAGGTATCAAAATTCGATAACTAATTTATTTTAGGGGTAAAATTGCTGCATTAGATGAGGAGCAAACATGTCAAACAACGAGAATGCCACTAATCAAGAGCAGAACAAACAGTCGACGGGAGCGAATGATTCACGTTCAAATAATGAGCAAAATCGCAATTCCAACAGCCAGCGCCAGCGGGACAAACGTTCCCAGCATCACAATAAGAAGGCACAAGGCGGCTTTCGTCCACCTAGAAAACGTGATGGTGATCATCGCTCAAATAGCGAGTCAGCTTCTGCTGAAAATAAGGACAAGCGTTCCCCCCAGAAACAGCAACGTTCGCGCAAAAAGAAGGCGCGAGGTGGCAGAGATAACAAGCAGCAGAATCCGCGAGGAAATTCCCGTCAACAAAACAAGCGTTCAAGGCAGGATAAAAAGAATGATGGCAATGTGAAAGAAAATCGCAACGAAAGGCGCAAAGCAGCCATTGATCGGAAACGCCGCGAGCGCAATCGTCGCACCATTACGAAACCACTGGTCGAAAAGACGTACGAAGATATGGTTCAAGATAACGAGCGGCTGCGAAAGGAGATCCTTCTTGAAATCGCAGAGATCAAAACCATCAGCCTCGATGTTTGAGCCAATTATAAGACCTCTCGGCGAAGTGGATTTAGCCGATGCACCCTTGGCAAACCTGCTTGTAAATGCTGCACAAGAGGAAAGTTGCAGCTTTCATATGCCCGGCCATAATGCCGGGTATGCTTTTGCCCCCGATTTGGCAGCCAAACTTTTTCGTTCAGATACAACAGAATTGACCGGGACTGATGACCTCAATGATCCTAAAGGCCCCGTACTAATGGCCCAATCCCTTGCAGCTGAAGCTTTTGGAGCACAGCGGACTTGGTTTTTGACCGGCGGTGCCACTCAGGGAATACAAGCACTAATGTATGCTTGCTGTGGTCGTGGAGGTCGCCTTTTGATTGGACCGGCCACCCATCGCAGTGTTTTGCACACAGCTGCTTTGTTGGATATTGAATTGAAAATGATTTCAGTGGCAGAGGAACACCAAGGAGATCGTTTATCTCAATTAAATTATCATAACGGTCTTCAACCCGGTCCTCAAGGTGATGAGAAGGGGAGCAAGAGGTCTAATGTTATATCGCCCCTGCCCATTGTGACTGTGCCAGAGCTAAAGGAGGCATTGCGCAGGTTAGCAGAAGTAGATAAATTGCCTGATGCAGTACTCCTGATATCGCCAGACTATTATGGTGCTGTTGCGCCAGTCGCTGGTTTGGCTGAAGTTGCCCATAAATATGATATTCCATTAATCATTGATGAAGCCCACGGCGCACATTTTGCGTTTGCCAAAGGTTACTTGCCGCAATGCGCTTTACTTGGCGGCGCCGATGCCGTAGTTCAAAGTGCTCACAAGACGCTTCCAGCTTTGACGCCTGCCGCAATGTTGCATCTGGGACGGGGGCAATGTAACGGAATCCAAAATTGTTGTTGCGACCTACCGCTGGACAGTGGAGTTCAACAGGACAACGACAATGATAGGTCCATGGAGTCGACTGTTTCGGATCCGGATCGATCTGTTTCTGTCGGAAAAATTTCCCCGCAACGTGTACATGAAGGCTTGCTGTTATTTCGCACGAGTAGTCCTTCCCTTATGATGGCAGCGACTATTGATTTGGCTCGCAGTTACCTCGTTAAAGAAGGAGTCCGTGTCGTCCTTGCTCAACTCGCTGCAGTTGATTATTTGTATCAAAATCTTGATCAGGCTTATATTGTTTCGACGGACGAAACAATTGATATCAGTGCCAGCATAGAAAAGCAGCTTACAACTTCGTCTAGAGTGTGTGCCGAATCAAAGCTGGACCTCAATAACTGGTCTAGCTATAGTGTGACTGAGAGTAATTCTGCAAGACAATTTGAACCAATAAACGCCTCGTGTTCTATAAATCAGCTGCCTCAAAAAGATCCCTTACGTGTGGTCATTGATACTCGTAGGATAGCGCCAGCACCTGCAGTAGCTAAATTTCTTTCACAAAACAATATCGAAGTAGAGTTTGCCGATCTCTGTCGACTGGTTTTGATAGTTTCCTTATTTACGACTAGACAGCAAATCCATTATCTTGTTCAAGTATTAAATGACTTCGCTGTTTTCATGAGACAATCAGCTAATGAGATGGTTTTGACCAATCTTTCACAATATATTGCAGCAGATAGGGCATTAGTTCAGGCTTGGATGCGTCCCCATCCTCAGGTTGACGGAGGATATATGTTGGATGATGGTGTTGAAATAATTCCCTTAGCACGAGCCACCGGACGCGTCTTGGCTCGTCCACTTACACCTTACCCCCCTGGTATTCCAATGTTATGGCCGGGCGACTGTCTGTCACATGAAGATTGTGAACGATTATTGTTGCTGTTGGAGGCGGGCTTGGATATTCAAGGGGTTTCCCGCAATTGTCGGAATGGAGTACCTGTTGTGCAATGCTGAAGAGATAATTTTTGTTTTGTTCACAACATTGAGATTTCACGAAACATAGGCATATCATGTATAATTATCATACTCGCAGAGAGGTGTACAATGAAGAGAGTTGGTAAGTTCATTTCTTTTGAAGGAATAGATGGTTCGGGAAAAACAACGCAAATCCGTCTGTTGGAGAAGTCTCTGAAGGATCTGCAGATTCCTGTGCTAATGATTCGCGAACCGGGAGGTACAGCGGTCAGCGAAAAGATTCGCGATATACTGTTAAATGCCGACCACAATGAGATGTGTTCCGAAACAGAACTCTTGTTGTTTGCCGCTGCGCGAGCCCAATTGACGCGAGAA
>JAAYOA010000067.1 GCA_012520525.1 Clostridiaceae bacterium
CCATAACATTAGAGGAGGGGGGCGCAATAAGCCCCTCCTTCTTTTTCTTATTTAGTATCTGTTGTTGATTGCAATGACAGATATTTTTTCATTCTTTCATAAAAACGATTGACCTTATGAATGCAACTACAACTGTCGTTTCTGTATTTCAAATTACAGTTTTATTCGAATTTTCGGGATGAAAATTTTGTCAAAATAATTGAAATTTACAAATCAAACATTAAAATTGTGTATTTTTGTGCAAAAATCGCCCTCATAAGTTCAAATTTATGTCAAACAGACAAGAAATTGGAAATAGTGTCTGGATTTGACATTGTCGTTTTAGACTTGATTTCTTAAACTAAAAACATCATAAAGCACAGATATCTTCGCTTTTGGATTTAAAATCTGACAGATTGAACAAATGGATTTTGCTGTCAATCTGTGTTTCAGCTGGAAAAATGTTTTTTTAAGACTTGCTATGCAAGGCCTATGTGGTCTTGTGTCAAATTTTTATACTAAATTTTGGGAGGTGACGATAGAAGTATGACTGATAAGAATTGGATCAAAAGTGGACCAGAACCTGGTTTCTACAAGTTAGCGAAAAAAGAAATTGTTGGCTATTCACTCGTTGACTTTGCTATGAACATCGTTTTCCAGTCGATCATGATGTTTATCACATTCTACTACACTGACGTTTATCTGCTTAAACCAAGCCACGTTGCTGTGATGTTCTTGGTATCTCGTATATGGGACACAATTAATGACCCGATGATGGGAACCATCGTCGAACGTTTGAATCCCAAACAAGGTAAATATAAGCCATATATCAAATGGGGTGCGATTCCTTTTGGTGTCGCTGCTGT
The DNA here is from genome assembly GCA_012520525.1 of Clostridiaceae bacterium. Classification (GTDB taxonomy): domain Bacteria; phylum Bacillota; class Clostridia; order Saccharofermentanales; family Fastidiosipilaceae; genus JAAYOA01. Next base: position 846 of record JAAYOA010000067.1, read on the forward strand.
CTTAACTTTTACAGTGCCGGACTTCGGTTACACGGGCAAATTAATATGGGCATACGCTACATATAACTTATTAAATATGCTCTACACATTTATCATCCAACCTTATATTTCAACGGCTTCTGTTATGACAATGGATCCGGACGAACGTACTAAACTGCAATCTGTACGCATGATGTTGGCTCAATCCGGCGGTGTCGTTGTTGCTCTGACTATTCCTACATTCAGTAACATTCTCGGTGGCGACAACATTGCAAAGGGTTATCAGAGAACCGTTATGATCCTCGCTGTCATCATGGTTATCCTTTTATTCTATGCCGTATCTACGATGATCGAGCGTATCAAAATTGATTCACACGAGGATCCGATTACAGCAAAAGACTTCTTTACCCAAATTACACACAATAAACCTGGCGTCATTATGTTCCTGTTATTCTTGGGTGTCTATGGATTCACAACGCTATCAGGTGGTACCGGACCTTACTATATGACCTACTTTGCTGATCGTCCTGATCTGGTCTCGGTATACTCATTGATGCATATCTTGCCATCAGTCTTTGGTGTTCCGATCGTTCCCGCTCTGACGAGGAAGATTAAGAAAAAAGGTACAGTTATCCTTGGTCTTGCCCTGCCAACTATAGGTTGCGGACTATCTTATTTGCTCAGTCCAAGTGCAGTTGTAGCCATGATTATACTTAAAGGCTTAGCAGGTTTCGGATACGGTATCCTGATGGGTATCCTCTGGGCGATGATCACCGACTCCGTCGAGTATGCTGAGTGGAATACCGGCAAACGTTATACGGCTCTAGTTATGACTCTTATTGGTCTTGGACTTAAATTCTCAATGACCATCGGCGGTGTTATTCCAACGGCCATCCTCGATTCCGTTAACTACGTGCCAAATGTGCAGCAGACGGCTGAAGCACTTCAAGGTATTCGTTTCATGTCAACCTTGCTGCCTGGACTAGTCTGTCTGGTTACCCTGATCATCTTCGCTCTGTTCTATGATCTGACAGAGGAAAAACTTCAGAAGATTATGCACGAAAATGCAGTTAGACAGGGATTAGTGGAAGAGAAAATGCAGTTAGACAGTGATTAGTGGAAGAGTCAAATTAATTAAATAAACGAATAAATAAGAAAGGAGCTGCTAAATGAAAGTTGTATGTGCAACAAAAATCGGCAATCTAAAAAGTAAAGACGAAAGCCAGCGCGGCGCAGTTGATGTGCTCGATCTCGAACAGTTTCCAATGGGTGATGAAGATGTCCGTATAAAAGTGGCCTATTGCGCCATTTGCGGTTCAGATCCCCATCTCGTAGACGGCATATTTGGACTCGAAGTGCCCTTTGGGCTAGGACATGAAATGTCTGGTGTTATCACTGAACTGGGTCCCAAAGCCACTACGAAAGGTCTGAAAGTTGGTGATCGTGTAGCAGGAAATTTCCTTAAATTCTGCGGCACTTGCTATTACTGTCAGAACAAACAGCAGCAATTCTGTGTCAATGCCGGCGAGTATAATCGTCCCTGTATGGCCGAAGAAGTCATTTGGCATGAATCCCAAGTCTATAAACTCCCTGACGAGGTTTCCCTGAGAAATGGCTGTATGTTGGAACCCATCTCTGTGGCCGTTCGAACAATGGACAAAGTCCAGGTTCAGTTTGGTGATCGGGTCTGTATCTGTGGTGGCGGTCCCATCGGACTCTTAGATCTTCAAGGCATCAAAATGAGCAGCAACTCTATGGTTGTCTTGATTGAACCCATCGAAGCACGCCGTAACCAAGCCCTTGAGTGGGGTGCAGACGTTGTCATCGATCCGCTCAGTGAAAACGTATATGAGAGAGCGATGGAGCTGACAGACGGTCTGGGATTTGACAAAGTTATTGACGCTTCCGGTTCTCCTAAGGCGGTTGTTGATCTGCCTAAGATCACAGCTAAAGGCGGTTTCCTGTTACTCGGTGCCATGTATCCAGGTGACTATGAAATGCCCTTAAATCTTTACAAATATTGTTATGAGCATGAAATCACGATTTCAGGTTTCTATGTTTCGCCATACACGTTCCCACGGGCAGCGCAAATGGTGAAGAAATTTAAACTAGACGAATTTACCAAGATTGACTTCGGTATCGACGATGCGAAGAAGGCCTTTGAAGAGCACGTTAGTGGCAAACATCTGAAAGTTCTCATCCGCTGCAACGACGATATTAGCGATCTTTAAAGCGATGCCCTTCAGCATCGATGTGCTAGTAAAAGATTGAGATGATTTCAACATATAAAGGAGATTCAGCATGAGAGAATACTTGGTTGATCTAGAAATGGTCAAACAATTAGAAGATAAGGCAACACAGATTCGTAAAGATCTGCTCAACTTCATCTATAGAATTGGTATGGGTCACTTGGGTGGCGAGTTATCAGTTGTAGAAGTGGCAGTCGCTCTATATTACAAATATTTAAATTACGACGTAAATAATCCTGAAGATCCCAAGAGAGATCGCGTTGTTCTCAGTAAAGCCCACTGCAGTGAGACCCTTTACACGATATTCTCTGACTTGGGTGCATATTCACAGGACTACATGGTAGAACACTTTGAGTGCTTAGAGAAATCTAAGTTCGGTATGCACTGTAACCGCTTGTACCTGCCTCAGATCGAAGCATCCGCAGGTTCGTTGGGACACGGTCTCCCGATTGCTCTGGGTATGGCATTGGGCGCTCGCAAGAGAAAAGAAAACCATATGGTCTATGTCATCGTCGGTGACGGCGAGCTCTGTGAAGGTTCTAACTGGGAAGCGATCATGGCCGGCGGTCACTACGAACTAGGCAACCTCGTCTGTATTGTCGATAAGAACCAACTTTCCATGACCGGCAATACCAAAGATGTCATGAACATCGATCCTTTAGGCAAGAAGTTTGAAGCGTTTAACTGGCGCGTCATGGAAATCAATGGAAACAATATGTATGAAGTCTGCGAAGCACTGCAGGCCATTCCGCCGGCAGAGCCCGAGTACTTGAGAAAACCGATTGCCATTATCGCAAATACTGTAAAAGGTAAAGGCGTTGACTTTATGGAAGGCGAATCCAAGTGGCACGGAGGCGGTATCGCTAAAGCTGAGTTGGACGAAGCACTCAAGATGGTAGAACGGAATAGGAGGGTACGTTAATGGCTACAGATATGACTGCAAAAACAACCTATGACTTTGATCAAATGTTATCAAGCGCCCGTGAAGCATACGGCGAAGAGCTGATGAAGATGGCGGATGAAGGACTCGATTTCGTATTTACTTACAGTGATAACGTTGCAGCATCCAGTGCCACCGGTAAATTTGTTGCCAAGTATCCTGATCGCTGCTTCAACTTTGGTATCGCTGAGCCGAACCAAGTCGGAGCTTCAGCTGGATTAGCATTGGCAGGCGAAATCGTCTTTTCACAGGTCTTTGGTCCCTTCCTTCCGCTGCGTGCAGCAGACCAGATTCACACGGACATCGCATACAACGACGTCAATGTACGTTTAATCGGTACCCACTCCGGTGTCACCGCCGGCGGTGGTCCAACCCACAACGATATCGCCGACCTAGCGCTGTATCGTGCCATCCCTAATCTGATGATCTGCGTTCCTGCCGATGCTGACCAGTGTACAAAAATTGTACGCAAGTCTATGGAATATGAAGGTCCAATGATCATTCGTATCGCTCGCGGTGCCGAACCCAACGTCTACAAAGACACCGATTATGAATATGAATTTGGCAAAGCGATCACTACAAAGAGCGGTAATGACATGAGCATTATCAGCTGTGGCTCTAGTGTATACTGGTCCTTGATGGCTGCTCGCATACTCGAAGAAAAAGGTGTCAACTGTCGCGTCATCGATATGCACACCGTCAAACCTCTAGATGTAGAAGCAATTCTCAATTGCGCTGAAGAGACTCCGCTGATCATGACTGTAGAGGAAGCCAGTATCAACGGCGGTCTCGGCAGTGCTGTCGCCGAAGTCCTAGCCGAAAACAGCTGGGGCGGCAAATTCAAACGAATCGGCTTGCCCGATGAGTTTGCTGTACTTGGTGATCCCATGGAAATCTATGCATACTACGGAATGGATCCCGAAAGCATTGCCAAGAGCGCCCTCGAATTACTAGAGAAATAAGGAGCGAAACAATGGCAGACATGAAAGACTTTTCACTAGATTATTTTAGACTCGATGGCAAAGTGGCTATGGTCACCGGCGCCAATATGGGGTTGGGCATGGCCTATGCCGTGGCCTTTGCCAAAGCAGGTGCCGATCTGTTCATTCCCCACTTTACCGATGATATCAGTGAAATCAAAGCTTTGATTGAAGCTGAAGGCAGACGGGTAGAGTTCCTACAAGGTGACTTGACTGACAAAACATATCTTGATCAAGTTGTAAAAACTTGTCTTGAGAAGTATGGTCGCATTGACATCCTTGTTAACAACGCCGGCGTAAGCAAGTTTAATCCCTTTGACGAATATAAAGATGAAGACTGGGCTGCTTGTATCGAACTTGATTTAAATGTCGTCTATTACTTGGGCAGAAGAGTTGCCCTGGAAATGAAAAAACAAGGTGGCGGCAAAATCATTAACATCGGTTCAGCTCTTTCCTATACCGCCGATAAACATTGTCCTCCCTACACAGCTGCCAAGCACGGTGTGTTGGGGCTGACAAAAGTATTTGCCAATGAACTTGGTGAGTTTAATATCCAAACCAATGCGATTTGCCCCGGTTTCCTGGCAACCGAAGTCAATCGCGAACTGCGGGAAGATCCGGCTTTCTACAACAAGATTACCAACCGCATTCCGATTGGCAGATGGGGCGAACTCGATGACCTAATGGGTACCGCAATTTTCCTTGCAAGCAAAGCATCTGACTACATTAATGGCTGGCATATCAATATTGATGGTGGTTTTTCGACCACCCTATAAGCTAGAATGTCTTTTCATACCTACTGAAGGATGCTTGTATTACCCTACGACGACAAAACTTGTCGTCACCTCTAAAGTAGATATGCGTATAACCTGACTCCCGTAGGTCGCATATCTTAAAAGGACAGATGACTGATCAATAGGATTGGTCATCTGTCCTTATTTATGAAAGAGTTTTAGTAAATAGATAAGTGAAAACGAGGCATTATTTGTTATGTTTTTGGCGATATTCTCCGATGCTAATTTTTTCAATTTCCTTGAAACGACGTTGCAAAGTAGTTGTTGACATACCAACCTTTGCGGCAATCTCTTCGATGGAATCGTCGGAATAAAGGAGATAATTTTTAGCGTAGTTTATACGGTATCGAACCAGGGTCTCAGACAAAGTCACGCCGAAATATTGTTTAAAAATGCGAGCGGTGTTGCGCTCGCTCATGTGAAAGTGATCTGCCAAATCTTTGATTGCAATGTGGCGGTTATAGTTGGTGTGAAGATAGCGGGTCATCTCGATGGCTAGATTCCATTCCCGGGATTCGCGCTGGGATTTCACGATGTCTTCGGTTCCGCTAAGTTTTTGCATGATCGACAGAACAAATGACGTATAACACAGGGGCAAATTGATATCCAAGAATGGGTTGTCGCCGAGGGCATTGGAATTGTCAAACATGGTATCCAGTATGTTGCGGCTTCGCATGGCACCTCGACCAATAATAAACGGCTCATCAATAACAGTGATGGGATCCGATTTGCCGGTGGTGCCACTGCTGAGGTCTGCCTCTATTTTATATAGATCAAAAATTAATACAAAGTACTTTCTAGAGGCAACAGGATCATAAATCGAATGGTGGACTTGTCCAGGTGTCAATAATAGGAAATCATTCTTCATTAGTGAAAAACAACGGTCATTCACTTCGAAGCGAATTGATCCTTCTAAGATAAAATATATCTCATGGTTGTCGTGGACATGGGGGAATTCTACACAGCTTGTATCTAGCACCTCTGCGTAGTTGAATTCCATAAGATGCTCGCCGTCTATATTCACTGAACGGAAAAACGGCTGATAAAAATTAGCATAAGATTTATGATACATATAGTTATTCTATATTAGACTTTTTAGCTTGTCTATCAAACTTGGTTCTAATTGCACAAAAAATATAAATCTTATTGAATATTTTACTGCGATTTAAACAATACAGACAGGGTTATCTAGTATAATTATATTTTTCCCAAATATAATAAAATATGCCCAACTCAATTTCCCAATTCATATGAACTGATCAAGAAGCCCGTTAGCTTTGCTTAACAATAAATTGAGTACATGGTATAGTTCAACATGATAAATGAAGACGATTCCTTTATTAAATGCTTTTTTATGGATTCAATACCACACTGAACTGAATATATTTGTATAGATAGAGGCACAGTGGATAAAGATAGACTCAAGTTAATAGGTGCAGTGACGATCTTCGGCACGGTCGGTCTGGTTCGCAAGTCCATTCCTTACACATCGGCTCTTGTCGCCTGTGTGCGCGGTTTTATAGGGGCTATTTTTCTTTTGATCATATTATTTTTAAAAAAAGAACGACTCAAGGACGAGGGGATCAAGCAAAACGCAGCTCTACTCTTTGGGTCAGGCATTGCCTTAGGAGCCAATTGGATTTTGCTTTTTGAAGCCTATCGCTATACATCTGTTTCTGTTGCCACGATTTGTTATTATATGGCGCCGGTTATAGTCATTTTTATTTCACCATTTTTATTTGGTGAGAAAATCACCTTGAAGCAAGTCATCTGTTCGATCGTTGCTGTCTTGGGTATGGTGTTGGTGTCCGGTGTAGTGGAATCTGGGTTTTCAGGTATAAAAGGCATCCTATTAGGTCTTAGTGCTGCGGTGGGATATGCAGCAGTTATTACTTTTAATAAAAAGATAACTGGCATTGCGGCAAGTCACCGCACCATTATTCAACTGGGTGTCGCTGCGGTGGGGCTGTTTCCCTATATCCTGTTGACGGAAGATTTTACAAATTTTCAGATGGAATTAAAGCCGATCCTTCTGCTGTTGATTGCCGGGATTCTTCACACCGGCGTTGCCTATGCTCTTTATTTTGGCAGCATTCGACATGTGCCTGCACAGACCGTAGCCTTGTTGAGTTATATCGATCCAATTGTGGCGGTTCTTTTATCGGCCTTTGTATTGAATGAAACATTGACCGGACTTGCTGTAGTGGGCATCGTCATGGTGATCGGTTCTGCGATCATAAATGAAGTCAATTTTAAGACCAACACATTCAGTGCCTAGAGCGAAATTTTTAGTATCGCAAATCACAAAATTGATCATATTTCTTAAAATAATACGATTTCATTATGGGAGTGATCGTAATATGATATGAAGGTATTTATTAAGAATTTCCCTAAATGGTTTGTTGATATTTGAAATATAAATTAGAAAGGTATCTGATTTTATGACCACCTTTGGCATTATATTTTACCAACTGTTGAATTTTTTTCTTTTGATTGCAGTGGGATTCGTTGCCGCTAAGAAAAAAGTAATTTCCCAAGACGGCATGCATACACTTGCCAAATTATTCACGTCTGTATTGTTGCCGTGTTTCTTTTTTATTACTTTATATCGGGCATTCACCTGGCAGGAATTGCTCGGTGTCGCTCCTATGTTGGTGATTACATTTTGTATTTACGCGTTTTATGCCATTCTATTTGCTGTTCTTTCGGTGGTCTTCAAAGTTCACAAGAAGAGAAGAAAAGTCTTTCAGGCGATGTTCGCATTTATTAATATACCAGCCATAGGTTTTCCTTTGATCGGTGTTTTATACCCTGATGCGATCGGCGTATATATCCCCGCGATTACTTTGGTGGATAGTTTGCTGGTTTGGACCTACGGTGTTTGGCTTACAACGGATACAGAGAAGACCGGCAAAAAAGCAAAATTTAACCCCAAGCGACTGATCAACCCGGTAACTGTCATGGTCATCCTTGCTCTCATTGTTACATTGGCAGATATTCATGTGCCGAAACTGATCTTGAATCCCATCACCGCTCTCAGCAAGGCGTCCAATCCCGTCTGTATGTTATATCTCGGAGCGTTGATCGCTTCGACGGATTTAAAGAAAATCTTCTCCTATAAAGAAATCTACTTGGGAATTGGTATTAAAATGTTGCTTTTTCCATTGTTAATGGCTCCTTTATTTAAATCACTGCCGATTTCCCACGAAATGGTAAATGTGTCTTTAATTTTGGCTTCATTGCCGGCAATGAGTTCACTGCCTGTCCTCGTAAAAGAAAATGGTACTCAAGTGGAATTTGCGACGAGCGGAACCTTGGTCACAACATTGGCGAGTGTGGTGACGATGTCAATTGTTGCTTACTTTGGCATGATCTAAATTGTTTTCAGACTTGCCCATGGGTGCATCTGGGTTGAGCGATTGATTTAATTGTCAATCTGAATGTCTTTAAGGGCTGGCAGCAGCTCTAAATCAATTGTTTCGATAAAATTATTTGAGCAGTCAAGGCGAAGGAGATGAGGTTTCACAGTATCGATGGCGAGTACTTCTATGTCGTTATTGCTGCAATCCACTTGTTTGATCAGAATGTTGGAGCTAATGTCAAGCTGAATCAATTGATTGTTGGAACAGTCGAGACGTTCTAATTTTTTATTCTGCGAAAGATCGAGCCAGACCAGTGAATTTTCCCGGCAATTTAGAGCCATCAGCTCCGGTTGATTTGTCGTATCTAAATCCTGCAACTGATTAAGGGCACAATTAATTTTTTTTAAGAAAACATTATGATTAAGGTCGAGGTCATTCAGCCGATTCATCGCACAGGACAAGTGGGTGAGATGGGTTAGTTTGGAAATCTGCAATCTTGTCAATGAATTCTCTGAGCATTGCAAACGATTTAACATTCTATTTTTAGATATGTCTAGAGAAGTCAAGCGGTTATTGCTGCAATCTAAGTATCGCAATTGGGGGAGATTTTTTAGATTTAAATGCTTTAGTCTGTTATTAGAACAAATGATAGACGTGATCTCGTGGTTGTTATTGACAACCAGCCGCGACAGGAGATTAGACTGACACTCAAGCACTTCGAGCCATTCCAGATGATTTAAGGTCAGGGATTTTAGCAAATTATTCTTGCAAATTAAGACTGCAAGGGCTCGGTTATGGGTTAAGTCAAGCTGTTTAATACTGTTATTAGAGCAGACCAAACGCCTCAGTTGTTTGTTGTCTGACAAGTCAATTGTGGTCAGGCGATTATTGGAACAATCCAGGTCGTTTAATTGTTTGAAATGGTGAATACCAGTTAAGTCCGTAATACCCAAGTTATCAAGGTTTAAGGCGAGAACGGCGTTCCTTTCAGCGGTGTTTAAACGACCGTCAACATCGATGTCGATGTGGTCGATTACATACCGACGAAAAACAGGGTCTGGGAAACTTGCTTCATCAATGGTCACGTATGAGTCAGTTTGTTTGTCAGGTTGAGTATAATTCTTTGGAGATGTTTTAGTCTCAGTATTGTTGGATATAAGGTCCAGGGTATCAACATTTTTTAGTTGATCCAATTTTTTAAATGGATCTGAAGTAGGTTTCATTTGAATATTAAGCCTACACTCCATCACTGAGAGCGGCTTATTAAGATCAAACTGATAATCATATTTAACCTGGGTGATGTGTCGGTCGACGGTCAGAATATGATCTTCAACGGTTCCACCGTGTACTGTTTGCATACGGGAAACATCAAACTTTCCGGGCAGTGAACGCAAGTCAAATGTTAGCTCATTTTCGTCAATTTCGATATCTCTTCCGTTGGGATAGCAGTAGAATTCTAAAAGTGCAGCATTATTTGTTATATCAACGCTGGTCAGACGATTGTGCGCGCAATTCAATAGCTTTAGCAGCGGCAGCATGGACACATCTAAAGCGGCTACTTGGTTATTTTCAAGATCGAGTTCTGTCAACTGTGGGGTAGACTCAAGATCAAGGGCAGTAAGGTTGTTTCCTGCGCAGAAAAGGGTCGTCAATTTATGGTTATTGGACAGGTCAAGTTCATCAATGCGGTTGTTTGAACAGATCAAGACCTCGAGCAAAGGTGCTGCCTGCAAATCGATATGATTTAGGAAGTTGTTTTCACACTGCAGCAGTTTCAAATTCTTTCTTACAGGGAGCTCCAAGGTATTGAGACGATTATAGCCACAGATCACTTTAGCAACATTAGGAAAGCCTCTAAGATTAAGAGAAGGCAACTTATTATGTGAGCAATTGAAGAAGGACAACCTAGGATGGTAGCCTAAAAATAGACGGGTCAAGATATTTTTAGAGCCACTGAATACCGATAAATTTTTCTGACCGGACAAGTTCAGCGTAGTCAGATTGTTGACGTCACAAAGACACATTTTGATATCGCTCGGTAGCGGTAGCGTCAACTTTCGCAGCTGATTCTCAAAGCAAAACAACTCTTTTAAGTAATGCAGTTGACTGAGGTCCAGTTCTTTTAAACGATTTGTATTGCAACTCAACTGTTGCAGGTTTCGGCAGCCGGACAGATCCAGTTCATGGAGGTTATTTTTCGCGCAACTCAGACAGATTAAATTAGGATGATTTAGCAATTTAAGGTCTATTAGGCTGTTATTTTGACAAAAAACTTCATGAAGTTTAGTTTGGTTGGATAGGTTTAGTTCTTTGATGTCGTTTTCACTGCAGTCCAATCGCTCCAATCTTTTAAGGTTGGATAAATCCAGCTGATCCAGTGAATTGTTGGTACAGTCCAGGTAATCCAGCAAATGATTGGTTGATAAATCAAGTCGGTTAATACCTAGCGAGCGGCACGCCAAAGTGTTGAGGTTCACGTTTGTTTTAACATCTAAAACAAAGAGGGGATTCTCAGAACAATTCAATGTTATTAAATTGCCATTTCTAGAAAGGTCTAAATCGCAAATTTTATTTGCTGCGCACTCTAAATCGAAAAGCAGCAGTTGGTTGCTGACATCTAGTGAAGACAATCGATTGTAATTGCAATAAAGGCTTTGGAGGTTGGGATTTTCACTTAGATCTAAATTATTTAGAGAATTTTTGCTGCATTTTAGTTCTTCCAAAGTTTGATTAAGGGATAGATCGAGCTGTGACAGATTGTTGTTTTCAATATTTAGCTTTAAGAGTGTAGGGTTAGAGGACAAATCTATGGTGGACAGAAAGTTGTCAGAACAATCTAATGTCTCTAGAGCCGGCAATGTGGTTACGTCTAAAGAATGCAGAAAATTATTATTTACTTTTAATTTTTTTAAACAGGTGTTATATGACAGGTCAAGGTGTTCCAAACTGTTGTCGCCGCAACTCAACTGCTCCAAGTGGATGTTATTAAATAGATCTAAATCTTCAATCTCACAATCGGAACAGTCGAGTTTTTTGAGGGCGGCATTATATTGTAAATTTAAATTAGACAGGAGATTACCCACACATACAATGGTCTCTAGATGAATGTTATGGGACAAATCGAGTTGACTGAGGTTACAAGCAACACAATGCAGCTCGTTGAGATTGGGAAAAAATTGGAGACCTGTCAGGTCATCAATGTTTAAGAAGGATACTTCGATAAATCGAATGGACGCTCGCAGGTCGCCCGTGATCAGACCGCTATTTGTAGGGTCGAAATTATATTGAAGATAACGCCGAAATACGGGATCTGGAAAATTGATCTCGTCGATGTAGATGTCAACTAACGGGAAGACGTTTGTTTCTTTGACCATAGTGTCACCTGTCAAATATTTAGCGCGTTGCAGTGAATAGCTAATATTGTTCTCTATTATAACGAACTAAATCAAGAGGAGACTAAGGGGAGTCTGTGTTTTTGCATTTCTTCAGGTAGTTGATTTATAGTTCGTCGATTTCGCCGGAAGTGGTGAATGTGGCTCTGATTATGGCATCACTGCCTACGATGAGTGTGCTGCCTGTCCTGGTCAAAGAAAACGGGATTGAGGTAGAATTTGCCACAGGTGGAATCCTGCTCACGCCGTTGGTCAGTGGGGGACCAATGTCCATCGTGGCGTATTTTGGTATGATTTGATGATGATAGTTCCTCGGTCAAGATATTATCTATGCTCTCATCTGAGATCAAAAAGTGGAGATCAAGTGTGAAGAAAGACAAGCTGCAATTTGTTATGGCCATGATTATTTTCGGTACGGTCGGACTCGTATCGAAGTTTATTCCCTACTCGGCGGTTTTTGTAGCTTTCGTGAGGGGATTGATCGGCACACTGTTTCTTTTGGTGCTTCATGTTTTGCAAAAACAATCATTTCCCAAAAGGGAATTAAGAAAAAATCTAGTCTTGCTTTGTCTATCCGGCATTGCTCTTGGCATCAATTGGATAACCATGTTTGAAGCGTTTCGCCACACGTCGGTTGCCGTTGCTACAATCTGCTATTACATGGCACCGGTCATCGTGATTCTTGTATCCCCTTTTTTATTTGCAGAAAAGATTACCTCAAAGAAAGGGATATGTTCCGTTATTGCCGTATTGGGAATGATCTTGGCTTCCGGTGTGATTGAGACCGGCTTTACTGGGTTAAAAGGTGTTTATTTGGGCTTGGGCTCAGCAGTCTTGTACGCGATCATTATCATTTTAAACAAGAAAATAAAGGGGCTGTCAGGTAATGAACGGACGATTTTTCAGCTTGGACTTGCTACGATCGCCATACTTCCGTATGGGCTGCTGACGGGGAGTTTCATCCATCTTGAGGTTGAGCCGATGCCGGTGCTGATGTTATTAATTGCGGGAATTATTCATACCGGAGTTGTCTATGTCCTTTATTTTGGCAGTATGCCAAATATGCCGGCACAGTCGGTTGCCATCTTAAGTTATATCGACCCTATTGTAGCGGTGTTGGTATCCGCGCTGATTTTGCGGGAAGGTTTGAGCGCGTTGGCGACAATTGGTGTGGTGTTGGTGATTGGTTCAGCAATTGTCAATGAAGTGGAGTTAAGAGGCAGACGAAGAAAACGATCAGGGGATGGTCATATTTGAAAATCAAGTGAATCACTGAAGTCAACCGTGGTTGCCTGCTTACTGTATATTTTTTAGAAGCATGATTTGCCAATCCCGTCGCTGGATCCTAGCTGTTTTCTTGCTGAAGTGCTGTATATTTCTTTTGCCATTTGTAATATCTGAAACAGATCGCCGCAGGTCACACTTGATTCTTCAAGCATGGGCTCGATCGCTAGGACTTCCCGCTGACCGCTCTCTTTAATGCCACAAAATAAGCAGAATAGTCATGCTGATCACTCGACCGGAATAGCGAACTTTTTTATACAGTGAATCTATCCAGAGATCTAGATACGCCTCGTCGGAAAGGGATCGGGTTGGGAAGGCTACAACTTGTTGATTCAATCCCTGTGTCATATCACTGACCTGGATGTGTGAAAGATTTTCAATCCCTAATTTTTGGCTAACGTCTCGATCTTGCGAGTGGATACACCCTGAATGTAGGCTTCCTGGATCATGTGAGGCATTGGTGTTCACCTTTACTATTCTTTGATCAATTAGATTCTATAGGAGTCCTAATGGCTTTTCTTTATTTTCTTTGCGAGTTGTGAACTTTATTGTACGTGACCATAAATGATTTGAAATGATTAAGGCATTGATTGATATCGGAATTAATAAATGAAGTAGTAGGTGTGCTGGAGGAATAAACAAATAAAGAGACCCCAAAAGTTTTTTCAAGAAAAAATTTTGGAGTCCTCACACTTAAAGCTTGTTATTGTATTAAATTTATTCTTCCCTTATCTCAAGGGATGGTTGTTCGACTGTACCGAATAGTTTAAGCCTTCTTTCTTCTTCAGATATTCCCCTATCTCCATAGTTGGTGAAGTAGTAAAAGATTACCCCTATCACCATCCAGATGGCAAATAGGACAAGGCTCAGGTTACCCATATAGGCTGGCTGACCAGGTATAAAGGTAAGGATTAGTATGATCGAAGAGATTACCACAGAGACCACCGTAGACTTGGTAAGGGGGTCTTTTGACTTTCTTTCTATCCTCAAAGCAGATATACAGGTTATAAACCAACCTAGCACGAACGCCACTGAACCCAAGCTGGTCAGGGAGTCAATTATATTAAATCCGATCAGAGGACCAATGGCTGCTGCCACAAAGCAAAAGATGGTAGCCCCTAGTGGAATCTTTCCTTGCTTGCCCTTCTTCGCAAAAAATCCCGGTAAAAGACCTGATGTACCCATGGTATCTAGCAGTCTAACGGCCGCCATAAACATCCCATTCCAAGTGGAAAATAGACCTGCCAGAGTACCTATCATTATAATCCAGTAAAGAACCTGACCTATAAGACCTGGGTAAAGACCTTGTAGCATGGTAGCCATGGCAGGTGACGGTTGCTGTGAATAAGCCTGCCAAGAGCTGGCACCACCTGTAGACAGGATTATAAAGGCATAAAAGATACCGGCTGCTGCTATTGAAGTCAATAGTGCCTTGGAAACCGCCTTTTGACTGGTCTTGGGCGATCTCTCCTCAATTGATTGGGGGATGGTGTCAAAGCCCGCCATGAAAAATGGAACTAAGACAATCATGGTGACAATACCAAAAAATATATTTTTATGTGTCCCGACCCCTATGTTTTCATAGATGGGTGTTAGGTTGTTTACATCAAACTTTATAAAAGATGTTATGATAACAATTATTCCGGATACTATGATCAGGTAGGATAGGAAACTCTGCAACTTGCCGGCCAGTTTTGACCCCTTTAAGTTGATAAGTAAAAGTCCAAGAGCAAATACTAAACCCAAGATAGCCCCTGACAGGTAGACTGGGCTGCCAAGCACATGGTAGATAGGCTGCCCCATCTTTAGGGCAGGGAAGAGGTTTATAAGGATGTTATTTATATAAATTGCTTCCCAGGGTAGTATGGTCAAGTAGGCAAGGGCTACAAACCAAGCCCCTATAAAGGATATCCCTGTCCCAAACGCCCTATATCCGTATACCATGACCCCACCGGATACCGGCATCCTCTTCATCAGTGATGAGTGGCTAAGTCCAATCGGTAAAAGCAGTAGGGTACCTATGATAAAGCCTATAAAGGCAGGTATAACCCCACCAGACTGAGCCAGCCACCTGTTAGATGAGACTGCCCAGCCGACTCCGACCATGCTGCCGAAACCGAGCATGAAGAAGTGGACAAAGGTCAAGTCTCCTTTTCCTCTTAATTTTTTATGTTTGCGCCTGTGAAAATTATGGTGTCTTTTTGTATTATTGATAATAAACCTCCTAAACATCAACTTTTTTATGCTAATACAAAGAAAAAAATTTGACAAATTATGGTATAGAAATAGTATAAATTTTACAGGATAAGGAAAATATAACAAAATGTTACTTAGATAGGAGCTAGAATCAGAATGGCTTGAAGTGTCAAATATCTTGTGTAAACTCCAATTTTTGCAATTTTGTTTTATTAATTAAGAGACAAGTTTAAGCGATTGCTCATCATCCATGGGTGATGAGTTTTTTATGCGAGATCTTTGTATCTATTTTCTGTTCCGTAAAATTTTTCAAAATGTGTAACGATCTGAAATTGGGCAAGCTCAAAGTCCGTCTGAATCCTTTGACTAAATCTTGCATTGTAATCGCTGACATAGCTGTAGGTTGTTTTCTCTAAGGTATTATCGCTGAGGAATTGTTCTTTCACTTTGGTTCAACGTTTTAGCTGTTTGTCAAAGTTTTCAGAGATGTTGTTAGTATAGATGTTAGGACATATGGGTTTGGGGAAATCTATAAAGGCAAATCGGTTATCTTTACTCTGGTAGCCAGATCTAACTTGCGGGTGTTTACTTTCCCATTTTGCTATCAACATCTGAAAACTTCTGCTCCGTTTTATCTCCATCTTTGAGATTACTAAGTATGATCTGTTCTGTACATTCTTACGCTATCATTTTCAGTCGCCTAGGAAAGCTGCGCGCTCTGTTTGCATGAGCATATTTAGAACGATATTCTACTTAATCTAATCGAAAACGAATAATAAGATTATTAATCCAAAATAATCATTTAAACAAGGCAATTTCCGCTATGTTAAAATTATATGACCATTGCTTAGCGGGAGGCGGATTTTATGATCACTTCAGATGAAATAAGGCGGAGACTTTGGAACGGTGCTAATGAATTGCGTGGGTCCATGGATGCCAGCCGTTACAAAGATTATATGCTCGGCTTGATGTTCTACAAGTTTCTGAGCGATAAAACCCTAGAACAATTTCGCATTGCTTCTAATATGGATGTTTCCCTTGATGAAGAAAAACTGCTCGACGCCTATTTCGAAGCAGCAGAACAATTCGGCGATCAATTATCCCTTATGATTAATAGCATCCTCGGTTATAGCGTGCGTCCAGAGTACCTCTATCAGACATGGCTGCGAGATATCAGCAATGGGGACTTTGAACTGCAACAAGTGACGGACAGTTTAGGTCATTTTGAGCGCACAATGGGCATAAAAGAGCAAGGCGGCGATTTTGAAGGGCTCTTTGCTACCACCTCCATTGATTTTAATGATACGGCACTGGGTTCTAACTTAAATGAACGCAGCAGGAACATTAAGTCCCTGATCCTGCTTTTTGCCGACTTAAACATGGTTCAATTACAAAAAGGTGATGTGCTCGGCGACGCCTATGAGTATTTAATCGGTATGTTTGCCATGGAATCTGGCAAAAAGGCCGGTGAATTCTACACACCCCATCAAGTCAGTGAGGTCATGGCACAGATTGTTGCCCAATCTAAAGACATTGATTCGATCTATGACCCAACAGTGGGATCCGGCTCTTTGCTTTTGACAGTGGGACGTCACCTCGACATAGATAAACAGAAGACATTGCACTATTATGGTCAAGAGAAAAATACCGCTACCTATAACTTATGCCGCATGAACCTATTGCTGCACGGCGTCAGACCGGAGTTGATGACTATTCGCAACGCTGATACTTTGGCAGAAGACTGGCCGGAGGATCCCGAACATCCCAATGAAGGGATGCAGTTCGATGCTGTGGTCATGAATCCTCCCTATTCCCTGAAAAATTGGAATCGATCCGACATTAAAGTGAGCGATCCGAGATTTGAGATTGCCGGGGTGTTGCCACCCAACTCAAAAGGAGATTTTGCATTTCTTTTGCACGGTCTTTATCACTTAAATCCCCAAGGCACTATGGCGATTGTGTTGCCCCACGGCGTTCTTTTCCGTGGCGCTACGGAAGGGGAGATCCGCAAGCGGCTCATTGATAAAAATTACATCGATACCATCATTGGTATGCCAGCTAATCTTTTTACTAATACGGGCATTCCTGTAGTCGTTATTATTTTGAAAAAGAATCGCGATCTTGATGAGCCGATACTATTTATCAACGCAGCGGAGCATTTTATCAAAGTGGGGCGCCAGAATGCTCTGCGGGAAAAAGACATTGCCCGCATTGTGGACACCTACATCAATCGGTCGGAGAGGGAAGGGTATAGTCATCTCGCGGATATCGCTGAAATCGTTGACAATGACTACAACCTGAATATTCCCCGTTATATATCTTCCATCGATCAAGACATCCCGCAAGATGTGGATGCCCACTTGCTAGGTGGTTTGCCGCAAGAGAATATAGATCAACTTTATGTTTTAAATAAGGTAGTGCCGGATATTTTAAAAGAAGCGTTTAAGTCGATCCGTCCCGGTTATCTTGAATTGACTATGTCCATTGAAACACTTACAGAGAAGATATTATCCCATGATCGAGTGATGCAAGTGGCAAAGGAACTTGCTAATGAGACACAGGGTTATATTGATCGGTATTGGGATCGTCTACGGACAATCGACTTCGATACCGATCTCAATGAATTGATGAAGACCATGCTTGAAGATATGAAAGATATACTGCAAAGTTATGACTACATTGATGTATATGAAGGCTATCAGGTTATTGCGGAAATTTGGAATGATAATTTAGCAAGTGATCTGGAGTTATTGAAAGTAACCAAGGACAAGGACTTTTATGATCTCGGTCGCAGTCGCGAGCCCCATATGGTAACGAAAGGCAGCGGGAGCAAGAGACGTCAGGAACAAGATGGTTGGGACGGCAGCCTTGTAACCACCGAGTTGATCGAAAAATACCTCTATCAGAGTGATGTTCAAAATATTGAAGATAAGCGACTGCAAATTGATGGGATTGAAAGCGCACTTAGCGAGTTGGTTGAAGCCGCAAAAGTGGAAGACAGCGACGAAAATGCCGCCCTTTATGACGCTTTGCGGAAAAATGCAGACGATGAACCGGGAGATTCATTTGACAATCGCTCGGTCAAGGAGGAACTAAAGGTCGCCGAAAAAGGTACAGAAGAATATAAATGGTTGAAACAAGTGGAACGCTTAATGGCCGATCGCACGCGTGTTAATCGGGAGATTAAAGAGGCTGAAAAGGCATTAAAAGAAACGGTTCAAGAACGGATTGTTCATTTGACGAATGAAGAAATTGATACCTTGGTTTATGACAAGTGGTTTGGTAATTGTATCGATGAAATTTCCGATCTAATCCATGCGCCGCTAAAGAAGGAACTGGACACCCTTGCCATGTTTCAGGAACGATATGCGGATACGTTGGCGGACATAGATGATGAAATACGTGCCATGGAAGATGTGCTCGCAGAATTGAGCCGTGAATTGGTGGTGGTGTCATGAGCAAGGATAAGAGGAAGATTCCCAAACGGCGGTTTCCGGAGTTTAGTGGTGATTGGGAAGAGAAAAAATTGGGGGATATTGCTATCAGAGTAAAAAGAAAAGCACCGTTAAACTCCCATGCACCTGTTATGATGATTTCTGCGAATGAAGGTTTTATTTTACAAAGTGAAAAATATTCAACCAATAATGCAGGAAATAGTCTAAAAAATTATACATGGCTTTTTTGTGGTGAATTAGCTTATAATCACGGTTATTCGAAATTGAGAAATTTTGGAAGCTGCTTCGATTTAAGAATACCGGAAGCGCGAGTACCTTTTGTTTATCATACATTTTCTTTGCCAAATGATGACTCAATATTTTTTGGGTGTTATCTTAATAGTGGTAGATTTGATTTAGATTTGAGACAAAAAATTTCTTCAACGGCTAGAATGGATGGTTTATTAAATATTTCATTTGATGATTATATGAGTCTTCAAATAAAACGCCCCACCTACGCCGAACAAGTCCGCATCGGCAACTTCTTCCGCCAACTGGACGACCTCATTACCAAACAGCAGCAGAAAATAGAAAAATTGCAAGCAACCAAATCTGCGTATTTAACGCAAATGTTTCCGGCAGAAGGTGAAAAACAACCGCGTCTTCGGTTTCCTGAGTTTAGTGGTGATTGGGAAGAGAAAAAATTGGGGGATATTTCGATTTCGTATTCTGGTGGGACTCCAACTGTAGGAATTCCAGAATACTATGCCGGCAATATTCCGTTCATTCGTTCATCAGAAATACACACAAACTCTACAGAATTATTTATATCAGAAGAAGGTTTAAATAATTCATCTGCAAAGCTTGTAGAACCAGGTATTATCTTATATGCATTATATGGTGCTACAAGTGGTGAGGTTAATATTTCAAAACTTTATGGTGCAATCAATCAAGCGATATTAGCTATTAAATTATTTCCTTTATTTGACGCGTACTTCTTAGTGAAGTGGCTTCAAAGTAATAGAGATAATATCACGGCTTTATATTTACAAGGCGGACAAGGTAATTTATCTGGCACAATCGTTAAAAATATAATTATCCCCATCCCCACCTACGCCGAACAAGTCCGCATCGGCGACTTCTTTCGCCAATTAGACGACGTCATCGCCGCCAACCAACGCAAACTCAACAAACTCAAAGCCCTGAAAGAAGCCTACTTGAATGAAATGTTTGTATAATATCTATAAACATGTGGGAGACAGCCATGATAGACAACAAACGAAAAAACATGGGACGTTCCGAAACCGGTTGTCTTGCTGGTTCGAAAACACATATATTTCTGGAATTTTCAGACCTTTACGACTTTGCTGGTAAAATCCGCACAGTCAATCCCGCCAAGGGTTGGTTTTGCTCTGTGACTGCTCTTATTTGATGAAGCATTGGCAAAGATCCAATCAGAAGTCTTACACAACTTCTGATGGGATCGTTGAAAATATAGTAATACATATTGTCCGTCCATTCCGATAAGACAATGGCAGGAGTTTGCACATTTCGTTGGACGCACTATTGAAGCAAGTGCTCAACATCGATTGGAATATGATTAGAGGAAATGATTACTTATTGACCATGAAATCCAATCCGGCTGAAGGTTTAGAAATCAAAGTGCTATGCAATCAAGTTTTGACCGATAAAGAAGGCGATCAAAAGAGTTACATTAAGGACATCGAAACAGTTACTGTTATAGAAAACATAAGATCTATTAAAATCGCTGGCATTGTCCATAGGTTAGAAAGAATAGATTAGCTGGAGTAATTAGGATGAGTAATACAAGTAAAGATGCCAGTGAACGCGCTTTTCAGGAGAAGCTTGTCAAAGAACTGGAAAAGTTCAAATGGGTCAGTCCTGATGAACTGAATGGCACCCTTCATAAAGTCACCGTAGACGATCTGATCGCCCATTGGCGGAGGGAACTCAACCGCATCAACGCAGATCAACTGGAAGGTGTTCCCCTGACAGATGACGAATTTAAGCAGGTTATGGCAAAAGTCAAACAGATCCATAACAGCTACGAGGCGGCTAAGATTCTTTCCATGGAAGAAGGCAAAGGCAAAATCGATGGTATTTACCGCGATCCCCATCCACGTGTCAAGCGACAGCAAATTACCTTGACAATTTTCAAGAAAGCAGAAGTCCGGGGTGGTGATTCCAGTTATCGTCTGGCGCAGGAAGTTTCAACGGAAAACGGCAACCGCTTTGACATTATCATGCTGATCAACGGTTTGCCTCTTATCAATATTGAACTAAAGCGCACCGACCGGAATCTAGATGCGGCCTTTCATCAATTCAAGCGTTATTACTATGACGGTGAGTTTAACAACAATTTTATGGCATTTTCCCAGATGATGGTCATTGCATCGGAGATCGAAACCCGTTATTTTGCTACTCCCAAAAGTATCTCCCACTTTAATCCCAGCTTTGTCTTTCATTGGACGGATCGACATAACAAGCCGGTGAACAACTGGCAACAAGTGGTTGCCCAATTCCTCATGATTCCTATGGCGCATCAGCTGGTGGGCGATTATCTCATCATTGATGAAGCACGCTACGAGGAGGACCGCAAACACATGTTGATGCGACCCTATCAGGTGCACGCACTGCAAGCGGTGGAGGGAGCGGCATTTGGTTGGAACAACGATGGTATTCCCCACGGTGGATTTGTCTGGCATACCACCGGTTCTGGCAAGACCATCACGAGTTTTAAGACGGCGCTATTCTTGGCCACACGAGCGGGTTTCGATAAAGTCATCTTTCTCGTCGATCGCAGAGAGCTGGATGCCAATACCAGCGAAAAGTTCAAAGCCTACGCCGCCTATGAACCGGTATCGGTGGATGACACCGCCTATACATATCAACTGCGCACCCAGTTTCATTCACCGAAACCTGGCATCGTCGTTACCACGACGTTTAAACTGAACAACCTTGTAAAAGAACTCAACGAAGCCCAGGACGACAGTCTGCGCCATAAAAAATATGTCTTCATCATCGATGAAGCTCACCGAACGACAATGGGACAGATGATGGGCACGATTAAAGAATATTTCAAATTAAACAGTCTGTTCTTTGGCTTTACCGGTACGCCTCTATTTGATGAAAGCAAGGTAAAGGGCAAGATTAATGAGAAGAGTGAGGTCATCGACACCACCGAAAAACTTTTTGGTCCTCTGCTCCATAAATACACCATTGACGAAGCGATCGGCGACGGCAACGTCCTAGGTTTTCACGTCGAATACATCAATACCGGTGAGTTCGAAAGCTATGAGGATCTGCGCCATCAATTAATAGAGCGTTATATCAACAATAAACCTGATTTAAACATCAAGACTGTCGAGAAAAACATTTTCTCCATGACCGATCTCGAAGTGGAACGAGAAGCGGTCAAATTGGGGTTGCTAAGCTATTATGATCCAACTCATATACCAACGGTTGTGACTGAAATTCTCGACAATTGGGAAGATCAGTCCCAAGGTCGGGTGTTTAATGCCATCCTAACGGTGGCATATAAGAAAAGGGTCATTGCCTATTATAACGAATTCAAAAAACAACTTGCCGAACGTGAGCAGAAACTAAATGTAGCCATGACTTTTAGTTTCGGCGGGGATAACGACTCCGAGGGAGTGGATTTTGATGTGATCGAGGAGATGTTTGCCGATTACGGCTCATTTACCGGCGTCGAATTTTATGTCGGCGATAAAAATCGCGGCGAAAGGGCTTATTTTGAAGACATTGCCGATCGGGGGAAGCGTGGCGGCAGCGGTCGCAATCAACGAAATATCGACCTCATCATCGTGGCTGACCAGTTGTTGACAGGCTATGATTCCCAGTATTTAAATACCCTTTATGTGGATCGTCAGCTGGAGTTGCACGGCTTGATTCAGGCGTATTCACGTACCAATCGCATCCTCGATCGGAGAAAAGAGTTCGGCACGATTATCAACTATCAATATCCCAAGATCACCGAAGACCAAGTCAATCTGGCTTTGAAACTTTACGGCAGTGGCGGTTCGAACAGCCTGGCTATTGTAGAAAAATATGCCACTGCTGTAGATATTTTTGCCGCCCAAATCCGCGCAATGATTCCCACTCTGCCCTATCCGACGGAGTGGGCTGAGATTCAACATCACGAGGAAGAGAAAAAACAGTTTCTTAATGGGTTTAGACGAGCTGTGGAGCAGCTCAACCGAGTGCAGCAATACTATGAATACGAGTGGGATGATAACTCTTTCGGTATCAAAGAACATACCTGGCTTCAATACGTCGGTGCATACAAGAATTTAACACGTGATGACGAATCGGTGCCAAATGTAGACTTTATTTTACCAGTTGGCAAAACAAAAACTGTGGGTATACAGATTATCGATGCTGCCCACATTATCAAATTGATCGGTGAAAAGGTGAGCTACGATAAAGCAACCCAGCGGGTAGATGCCGAGACTTTGAGGCTGATCCATGAAGAGATTCAGGAACTCAGCGATATGGGTGAAGCGCGTCAAGCCAAACTAATAAAAGAGTTCGTAGATTCCGAACTTGTCCCCGGTCATATTCCCTCTGACATCCGCTTTGATGATGCCTACGCTAAATGGCGACAGGAGCGCGTACAGGTGGCCATTGATGCCTATGCGGACAAATGGGGATTAGATCGCGAGTTGCTCGCCAGATCAATGGCAGAATATTCCCTCGCCGAACCCGAATTTGTTCCCTATATCGACGATCTCACTAGAACTGTGGATTATAGTCGTGCGCATAATCCGACTGCTAAAAGTGCATTGGAACATAATATCCAATTGTCACAGAATCTCCCTCTGTGGCTTGCGGAAACAGAAGAGAAGTATGGGTAAAGAGTAGAATATTTAGAATCAGCCACCCCTTCACCGACCAACCCAGGAGAACACATGACCATAGGATATGCCTGCCTAACCGTTGGAGTCCACGATGCGACCTTCAGGACCTGCCGGAAAGACAGGGCGACAACTGAAACACTAGCTAGGTTAATCAAATCGAACCTTGCATCATTAAACAATATATTTGATTACAACATTAAACAGAATATCGAGCTATTTCGCATCAGTTCGGACATCATTCCTTTTGGATCCCACCCAGTGAATCCACTCCGTTGGTGGGATCTATTTCGGGATGAATTGACTGCTTTGGGTGAAAAAACAAGGCGGCATAATATGCGCCTGTCCATGCATCCCGGGCAGTACACCGTGCTCAATTCCCCGCGCGAAGACGTTGTTCAAAGGGCTAAGGAAGATCTCGCTTATCACACCCAATTCCTAGATGCGTTAGGTTTAGATCGGCGGCACAAAATTGTCCTGCACATAGGCGGAGCTTATGGGGACAAATCAGCGGCTATCGAGCGATTTATCAAAAACTATCATGAGTTAGATGACAACATAAAGGACAGACTAGTCATCGAAAATGACGATAAAATTTTTAACATCCATGACGTCCTGCTCATCGGCTCAGAAGCCGACATCCCAGTTATTTATGACAACCTCCACAATCAAGTTAACCCCTACGACGATCGAGCAGATGCCCAGTGGATAGAAGAGGCAAGCAAGACCTGGAGAACAAAGGACGGTCGTCAGAAAGTTCACTATTCCCAACAGCATCCGGACAAAAAGACCGGTTCCCATTCCGAGACCATCGATCTTGGAGCTTTTTTAACATTCTACAATGCTTTTCCAAATACAGACGTTGACATTATGCTGGAAGTGAAAGACAAAAACCTCTCTGCTGTTAAATGCATAAACGCAGCGGAGCGACATCATATAAAATACCTTGAACAAGAATGGGCGAAGTACAAATATTTAGTTCTCGAACACTCTCCTCAAAATTATCAGTCAATCAGAAATCTGCTCAAAGATAAGGCAGCATATCCAGTTGTCGCATTCTACCAATTGATTGACGAAGCATTACAGACCGTTCCTGAAATCGGGCATATCATTAATGCCGGTCAACACGTCTGGGGATATTTCAAAAAATCTTGTGATGCTCAAACCAAAAAGCGATTTGAAAAGACCGTTGAACGAGTTCGCGCCGGAGGGACCGCTTTGCCCATGAAAAAGCTGTTGTTGAAAGAGGCACAGCGCAATAATGAAATTTATTTGCTTGATAGCCTATATTTTAAAGACGTTATTTAACCCAATCTAAATTAGTTGATTTACTTATAGACATAATTTTGCATGCGTCCGATTGACCGACAGATACATCTGTTTAGATAAATGTAAAAATATGTTTACATTCCCCGCATTTATGACTATCATAGATAAACAGTTAGCACAGACTAACTAAATAATTAGCAAAAGCTAACTTGCTTATCATTATTAACTTGAACTTTAGAAGAAGGTATGAAGATGACCGAATTGACTAACCTCCAGGCGGGACAGAAAGCAGTGATCGTCGCCATCGAAGGCGATCGCCGTTATCTGTCCCGTATTACATCCATTGGCTTAAACATAGACTGTAAATTGGAGATGATCCAGAACGTGAAAGCCAGGCCACTTCTTGTCTACGGCAGGGACACAATGATCGCCTTGGACCGGAGTGAATCGGCAAATATCATGGTGGAGGTGTGCTCATGAAACATCCCATCAAACTAGCCCTTTTGGGTCAGCCAAACTCTGGTAAATCCACTATATTTAACACCTTAACAGGTTCACATCAACATGTTGGAAACTGGCCTGGGAAAACCGTTGAACGGAAGGAAGGTCGTTTCTCTCACAACAAAAAAGACTACCTTATTGTCGATCTTCCCGGTTCGTACAGTCTTTCTGCTAATTCTGATGAAGAAATTATCACTAGAGATTATATCGCCGATGGCAACGCTGATCTGGTTCTCATTCTGGCCGATGGTTCCCAGTTGGAGCGCAGTCTTTATATGCTGGCAGACTACGTGGGCATAACAACTCCTGCCATGTTGGTCGTAACCATGATTGATGTAGCGACAGATCAAGGGAAAACAATTGATCTAGAGCGACTTTCGACCAATCTTAATATGCCGGTAGCTGGGATCGTGGCTACGGATAAAAAGACCTACGGATCATTTTTTAAAATATTAGAAAAAGCTCTGACGGACAAACATCCGGTTGACGACACCGATTTATACCAGATCTATAAAAGTGGTTCTCAGAGTGATCGCTTTCAAGAAGCAATGAACATGGTTTCTCAAGGTCATAAAGGCTTTTCGCGAGAGTGGTTGGCGGGAAAACTGATAGAGCAGGACGAAGCGGTCATAGATCTGATTGATCAAAAAGTGGATGACGAACAAGTCGCCGAATATCTTATTGGACCAATAACTGGCGCACTCTACACCAGTGAGTGCAAATTTAAATGGATTAGTGCAAAACTTGACGGGGTGGTTACTAAAACTAAAGAACCTTCAAAATTGCTTACTAAATTTGATCGCCTCGCCATCAGCAGGCGGTGGGGCAAGCCTCTGGCTATTTTCATTATTGTTATAGGTATCGCTATGTCTTTTGTGATCGCAGGACCGATCATGATGCTGGCAGGGGTATTACCTAAAGTGCTCAATCCTCTCATCGACAATTTCGTTGCTTCAGGCATGTCTGTTGGTGTAGGTATGTTTTTACAAGGCACTATAGTTAATGCAATCTATTGGACAGTTGCCATGCTAGGATTCGTATTTGGCGTCACTATTGTGTTTGGCTTCTTAGAAGAAGTAGGGTATATGGCTCGTGTGTCCTACGCTTTTGATGGCAGCATGGCAAAAATTGGTCTACAGGGAAAATCAATTATGCCCCTTTTAGTTAGCTTGGGTTGTACCATAGGAGGGGCAGCTGGAACGAGAGTTATTGATTCTTGGGGACAGCGCCTGTTGACAATTGCTCTAGCTTGGGCCGTGCCATGCGCCGCCACCTTTGCCGTTATTCCCACGTTGGCAACGGCATTCTTTGGTTGGGCAGGTATTCTTGTCATGATCTTGCTCTTTGTGATCGCGCTGATACACATCCGCATTACAGCCAGAGTTTTTGGTCGGAAACTCGCCCCTCTGGAAGAACGACACGGCCTCATCATGGAGTTACCTCCCTACCATAAACCTCGTTGGGGCATGCTGATCAGACAGACTTTAAATAAAATTTGGGGAATTTTCAAAAAAGCATTTTTTGTCATTTTAGTTATTTCGGTGATTTTCTATTTCTTGGCATATTCTCCCAGCGGTGGGGTAGAAGGTAGTATCTTGTATAAAATAGGTACCGCTATTGAGCCTGTTACACGTATTTTCGGCATGGGTTGGCAGACTTTCATATCATTTATCTCATCCATGGTCTCAAAGGAAGCGGTTCTCGGCGTTCTGTCAGCGATTTTCTCGGGAACTGGTAATATCTTTGATTCCACCGTGGGGACAGCGGCTGCCAGCGCAGATTTGGGTACTATTTTGGTCTCATCTATTTCGAAAGCGGAAGCACTGGCATTTATGATTGCCGTCACATTTAATATTCCTTGCTTAATGGCTGTGACCTCCACCTATCAAGAGAGCCACTCACTAAAGTGGACGATGCGAATTGCCCTCTATTATTTTGCTACAGCATTAGTTTTATCAGCCCTTACGTATCACGTAGCAAATATTTTTATTTGAGAAAAATGTTTATGGGTCAGATTTTGTTAGATCTTTTGCGGAGCGGGGAGCATATATCGATCCCCGAATTGGCAACCATCTTGAATTCTTCGACTGAAATGGTGGAAGCAATCCTAGAGCATTACGAACACTTAGGTTTTGTTAAGAAGACGATCCTTGATCTCCGAGTAGGTGGCAATTGTGACAGTTGTGGGAGATGTGGCGGCAGTCGCGTCAATGCACAACCTAGCAGGAGAGCCCTTGTCTATTGGGAAATTGCAGAAAAGTAAAAATTTCAATCCTAGTTTAATAAGCTTATTAATAAATTAACTAGCTAATATCATAAGAACAGAAATGACCGTCAGTCTCGTGTGGGCTGACGGTCATTTCGCACAGTAATATAGAAATAGGCAACAATTCTTCATCGAAATTGATGCTTATTGGGGGCGATAGAAATCTTTCAAAGCAGGATAGAGAGAGCGGAATTGTCTGTATTTATTTTCATACTTTTTTACCCGCTCAGGGTTGGGGCTAATTACTTGGTGGGATGAATAATTGGCCGATTGGGTTAAATCTAAAATGTCCTTGTAACCTTTAATTTTGTCGGCGCCCCACATGGCAAGGAGGACAGCGCCCAGACTCGGTCCTTCTTCTATGATGGGCTCAATAATATCTAGATTTAAGATATCCGCTAAAATCACTTTCCATATTTCGCTCTTAGCACCGCCGCCGGTAATTGTAGTTGCGTGGATGTTTAGTCCCCTGTCTTTAGCTGCTTCAAGGCAGTCTCTGAGGGCAAAGGACACACCTTCAAAAATAGCTTGTTGCAAACTAATCCGATCTGTGTTCATGGAAAGTCCAATGAATGCCCCGCGCACATGTTCGTCGTTTAAGGGAGAACGTTCTCCCATCATGTAGGGCATGAAGAAGACATTATTTTCACCTAACCGCTCTTCTTGCTCTACTTCGATGATGGCCGCATCTTGATTGTAATCGTCAGATTTTAAAATGTCTTCAATCCACCAGCGATTAGCAGAGGCAGCAGTTAGGATACAGCCCATAACGTGGTAATTGCCATCTGCGTGACAGAAGCTATGTAATTCGGAGTGTTCCATGGGGATGTAGTGGTCACTGCTGATAAAGATTGTGCCCGATGTACCGAGGGATAAGTTGCAGCGTCCGTTTCCCAATGTTCCTGTACCGATAGCTGCTGCAGCATTGTCGCCTGCTCCAGCGGTGACAACACAGTTTGAAGAAAGTCCTAATTCCTTTGCCACTGTCGGCAAAACAGCACCCACCACTTCATAACTTTCGAACAATTTAGGCATGACAGAGTTGTCTATACCACATATATCAAGCATTTTTTTGGACCAGCGACGATTTTTTACATCCAGCAACAACATCCCCGATGCATCGGAGTAGTCAGTGGCGTATTGACCAGTAAAACAGAAGGTCAAGTAATCTTTTGGCAGCAAGATATGTTTAATTTTGTCAAAATTTTCCGGTTCGTTGTCCCTTAACCAGAGGATTTTAGGAGCGGTAAAACCAGCGTAGGCAATATTTCCAGTTTCTTGAATCAAAAATTCAGTTCCTACTGTTTGGTTCAAATATTCTACCTGCTTGCCAGTACGACCGTCATTCCACAAGATGGCACGGCGAATAACATCGTTATCGCTGTCTAGGGCGACTAAACCGTGCATCTGACCACCGAAGGACAGCGCTTGAACTTGAGCTAAATCATGGGATTCGCCAATTTTCTTGATGCCTTTCTTTGTCGCAGACCACCAATCTTCAGGATTTTGTTCGGACCAGCCGTCTTGGGGATAGAAGATTGGATAATCTTCGCTGTGACTGGAGAGAATATTTAATTTTTCGTCACATAGCAACAACTTGACTGAAGACGTGCCGAGATCAATGCCTAGGTAGTACATAATTACACCTCATTAAAAGTTGCGTCGCAGACCCCAATATGTAGTGATCTGCGACGCGTCAATTGAAGTTCGTGTTTTAACCGAAGAGAATGGCGTTGAGGATGGATTCAAGATATTCCTGTCTGCCGCTAGACAATTCAGGTTCACCGGTCTGGATGACGTGTTTTTCTAAGTCCTCAAGGCTGGTTGTACCATCAACAATTTGTTTGCCGATGCCGGTTTTATAGCCAGCGTAGCGCTCTTCCACAAATTTATCTATGCGACCGTCTTCGATGAGGGCGTGGGCTTTCATAAGACCGAGGGCAAAAGAGTCCATGCCTAAGATATAAGCGTGGGCAAGATCATCAAATTCGAAGGAGGGGCGTCTAACTTTGGCGTCAAAATTCAAACC
>JAAYOA010000068.1 GCA_012520525.1 Clostridiaceae bacterium
GGGCAGATGGAAATTCGTGATCAAAGCATTGGCAGTAGTAAACTCATAGGGGGGAAATATAAATTTATTGGTCCATCCCTCAAACTCCTTGATTTTCCCTTCCGTACCGACTACGGAGGTGAGTGCGCGCATTACCGTTGCGCCGACAGCACAAATATTCCTGCTTTCATCATGTGCCTTATTTATAATTTCAGCAGCTTCTGCAGTGATGATCAATTCTTCCGAATCCATTTTGTGCTTGGTCAGGTCTTCCACATCTATGTCCCTAAAATTGCCCAAGCTCATGTGTGAAGTTATGAATGCAGTTTGTATGCCCTTGATTTCCATGCGCTTCATCAGTTCGCGACTGAAATGAATGCCTGCTGCGGGTACTGCCACAGCTCCTTCATGTTTGGCAAATATGGTTTGGAAACGCTCTTCGTCATCCGGTTCTGCCGGCCGGTGAATTTCTTTGGGTAAGGGAGTTTCACCTAAAGTATATAGTGTTTTTTTGAATTCTTCGTGCGTTCCGTCAAATAAGAAACGAAGTGTCCTGCCGCGGGAGGTAGTATTGTCTATCACCTCTGCAACCAAAGATTCGTTTTCCCCAAAATACAATTTGTTGCCAATTCGAATTTTTCTTGCAGGTTCCACCAATACGTCCCAAAGGCGCATTTCCCGGTTTAATTCACGCAGTAAGAAAACTTCAATATTGGCACCTGTTTTTTCCTTATTTCCAAAAAGTCTGGCAGGAAAAACTTTGGTATCGTTGAAGATAAACAAGTCATTTTCTTGGAAGAAGTCCAATACATCTTTAAAGATGTGATGTTCGATATTTCCCGTTTCTCGGTCGATAACCATCAATCTGGATTCATCACGATGATGTGCTGGGTACTGAGCAATCAATTCTTCCGGCAATTTGAACTTGAATTTTGATAATTTCATACGTTTCCGAACAGTTTTCATAAATAATAATTTAAACAACAACGCACTTATTGCGAATTTATTTTCTCAATAAGTTCAAGTACTTCAGTAATTTCCATACAGTCGCTTAATTTGACATCTCCGATTCCTGTTCTTTCAAGAACGGCTAAATGCGCTCCACTTTTTAAAGCCTGACCTATGTCTCTTGCTAAAGCTCTGATATAAGTGCCTTTGCTGCACACAATCCTAATTGTTAAATAGGGTGGTGCAAATTTAAGCATTTCTATCTCATCAATCAACAACAACTTGGGTTTTAATTTCACTTTCTCTCCTTCACGTGCATACTCATAAGCCCGTTTTCCTTTCACTTTTACTGCCGAATAGACAGGAGGGATTTGCCAAAGCTCTCCCATGAATTGGGGAATTACTCTTCTAAGTAGCTCATCATCAATATGTTCTGTTGGATAAGTTGCGTCAATGGGCAGTTCTTTATCGAAAGAAGGAGTTGTAGCCCCTAACTCAAGCGTTGCAATATATTCTTTTTTTTGATATTGGAATTTTTCAATTTCTTTGGTGGCTTTTCCCGTACAAATAATCATAACTCCCGTAGCCAAAGGATCCA
>JAAYOA010000069.1 GCA_012520525.1 Clostridiaceae bacterium
CATACAAATTGCAGCAAAAGCAACCGTCACGTTTCCGTCTAAAACAGATGAGAAGGCTCTATCAAAGCCCACATCAACAGCGCGATTTACTCTAGTGCCAGAGCGAATTTCTTCTTGGATACGCTCGGCTATAATGACATTTGCGTCAACCCCCATACCGATCGAAAGAATAATACCGGCAATACCTTGAAGTGTTAGAGTCTGTTGAGGTACAGAGATTGCCAATAAAATACCGACCACCTGACCCGTCAGGGCAATACAGGAAACCAAGCCGCTTAAACGGTAGCGGAAAAGCATAATAAGGCATAGAACAATAAATGCCACAGCTCCAGCCTTTACCATCGTGTCCAGGGCATTTTCACCTAATTCCGGGCTGATCGTGCTGCTAGAAATCGCTTCAATTGCAAACGGTAGCGCACCGGCATTAATTTTCTCGGCCAAGCCTACGGCTTCTTTGGCATCGGCCATACCTGTAATTGACGCTTCACCACCAGTAATCACAGTTTGAACCCGGGGATTGGAGATCATTTCTTCGTCCATATTGATGGAAATATTTTGCCCAACCAGCCTCTCCGTCGCCTCGGCAAACTTTGTTGCTCCTTGGGGTAACAATTCCAACATAACAATATTCTCACCAGTCATCTGATTGACCGCAGCCTTGGCCGTCTTTACATCAGCACCGGTTAAAATAACTTCACCACTGGGATCCTTAAAGGTCAGTTCAGCTGTTTCTCCAAGTTCCTGCATGGCTTGATCCGGGTCAAATGTGGTGTCATCGGACTTCCAGGGAAAACGAACGACAACCCGACCGTTGCTCTTGTCAATAATGACATCTCTGTCCAATATCCCCAAGTTGTCCAACCTGGTCTCCATGATATTTCGCACAGCGTCCAACTGTTCGTCGGTTGGTTTGCCTTCATATTCTTCCGGCATATAAACCGCTTCAACGCCGCCGCGGATGTCGATGCCAAAACGAATGTCAGATGCGCCAGCTACCTTCACCTGTTTACCGTCCGGCGTCGGCAAAATCACTCCTTTGAAACATATCACAGTAGCGATTATGACAACTGCCAGCAAAATAAAGAAAGTAGATTTGCGACTCTGTCCTTTTGGCGTTTTGCGATACTGCTTTCGCGCCATTTTGTTCACGTCCTTTCGATTTGCGATTGATTAGTTAAAAATTGTAATTGATTGATCTTTATCATATTTGTTTTAGTTCAGATACCATCGGTACAACCTTTACATATTAACACGAAACAAATAGTACCATTCAATTGAATTTCTTTCACCATCATTAAGGATTTATTTGTTAAGATTAGCTAACGCTTTTATAGTTGCTTCTACATCATATAGGCGTTCGTACTGCCTTCTTCTCATTTCCTTTTCTGCATCGCTTAAATATGATGCTCCCAGAGGATCTTTATAGGGAATATTGCGTCCATATAATAGGTTGAGGCGTTTCAAATATGTGGTGTTCCAACTGCCTAGTGCGCCGGGCGGTACACGAAATCCCCAGTTGCCTTCGGGCACACCGGGAATATTCATGCGCGCCGTGTCATCATAACCTAAGAAATCCTGAATGGGCGCTGCAACGAAAAATGCCACAGAGGACCAAAGTGTACGCAGCACGGCATTGAGGAAAGGTGATTCTTGTCCCCCCTGTGTCCAATCAACCTCGTGGGATAAACCTATGTAATCCAAGACATAGCGTCTCTCATCATCATTGCAAGACTTAATCCAACCTAAGGTAGTTGCATTATCATGGGTTCCAGAATAAACACAGAGATGACGTTTGTAGCGATGCGGCAAGTCCTGATCATTAAAGTAGGGATCAAAAGCGAATTGAAAAACTTTCATGCCTGGTATCCCGCT
The DNA here is from genome assembly GCA_012520525.1 of Clostridiaceae bacterium. Classification (GTDB taxonomy): domain Bacteria; phylum Bacillota; class Clostridia; order Saccharofermentanales; family Fastidiosipilaceae; genus JAAYOA01. The sequence goes on from JAAYOA010000069.1 coordinate 1,873, forward strand.
ATCACTAATTAACTGCCTCACCTCATCTGTTATATCACCAAGATCTTCGGCAATTACATTGATATCACCAAGATGGCGTTCAATTGTGCGGAAAAGTTTCATTCCCGGTCCCTTTCGCCAGACGCCATTGCGTGCTGTGGTATGACTGGCTGGCACTGCCCAGTATGATTCTAGTCCACGAAAATGATCAATCCGAATCCTATTATATAATTCCAAGGAAAAGCGAAGCCGTTCAATCCACCACTTATATTCCTCATGTTCCATGACATCCCAGCGGTACAAGGGATTGCCCCAAAGCTGACCATCCCACGTAAAATAATCAGGAGGGACGCCGGCTACTTCCACCGGTTCTAAGTTTTCATCTAAATCAAAAAGCCGGGAATTCGACCAGACATCTGAACCGTCTCTTGCCACATAGAGAGGTAGATCTCCAAGAATGCCGACCCCTCTTTCGTTTGCATAATTTTTAAGATCTTGCCACTGACGGAAAAATAGCCATTGGACAAAATAGATATAATTTAATTCCGAAGTATGTTCTTCGGCAAATTTATTCAAAGCCTCAACTCTGTGATAGCGCAGACCTTCGTCCGGCCATTCCCACCAGGACATACCGTTAAAATAACGTTGGATGACAACAAACAAAGCAAAATCATGAAGCCAAGACTGGGAGCGAACGAAATGAAAAACTTCCCCCATTTTCTCTGAGTTCATCCGTGTGTAGGCTAGTCTCAAATAATAATCATTGTTTAATTTGACAAAATCAAAATCAACCGCCGTTTGGTTTTCACCCCGATATACAAAATTCGCACATTCTTGTTCCGTCAATAAGCCATCTGCCACTAAAAGACGCGGATCGATGAACCAGGGATTTCCGGCAAAGGCAGAAATTGATGAATAAGGTGAATTGCCTTTGCCCGGCACAGTGAATGGCAAAACCTGCCAATAGGTTACATTTGCCTCGACCAGCTTTTCTACAAACATACGTGCTTCAAGACCAAAAGTACCAATCCCAAATGGACCCGGTAAACTTGAAATATGCATTAGAATACAATTTTCACGGATCATTGTATCCATAGAAAGAACTACCTCCTTAAAATATATCGTAAATGTTTATTGTACTTGATTTTACAAAATCTTTTTCAACTAATTTACTGTTATGACAACATATTTTATTGATTATTGTCTCACAAAGGCATACGCTATAAATAGAAGAAAAGAAAATGACAGTCAGCAACAATGATTGCCTCTGTTAGGAAAATGAGGCAGTGTCAAATATCTTGTGTAAACTCCCAATCTTGTAAAGTACCGTCTATCACTTAAGAGACAAGTTCAAGAGCATCTTCATCCCTCCTTTGGGTTGAATTCTCATGCTCGAGTTCTATGTCTC
>JAAYOA010000070.1 GCA_012520525.1 Clostridiaceae bacterium
ACCCCTCCGTCTCATTGATGATTTTGACTAAATCTTCTCGGGTCATTGACCACTTAGATAAATTATCTTCTGACATGTTTAACTCCTAAAAATATGATCGGGTGGGTGGCCATCTTGAATAGCGCGACAGGTCTTTACTGCTCGCGCAGCAACCACAGGGTTGGCATAAAATGGTATGTGGGGATAGCCTGCAAAAAGTGTATCAGTCATGTGAATTGCTGACCACGATCGACCGTTTGGTCGAACAGCAGAAAACGCATCGCCATTGTCTGAACTGTCTGAATAATGAAATTCGTGGGCACGAATAGCCATACCGGGACCGCCCAAAATACCTTCCCTCTGGGCAGTCAAAGTGATGTAGCCGAAGCGCGACAAGCGCTCTGTCATATGAAAATCAACCGGCAACACATTACAAAATGTATATTCTTTGTCTGCTTGATCTTTTAATGTCCGACCTAGATACATGAATCCGCCGCACTCGGCTAGCAAAGGTTTCTTTGTCTGACCATAGGTCCGAACGGACTCCAGCATTGTCACATTTTCACTCAAAGCTGCAGCATAAACTTCAGGATAACCTCCGCCTATGTATAGACCCGCCAACTCAGAGGGCAACTGTGTATCTTCTAAAGGACTAAAAGGCAACAATTCTGCGCCCATTTGGGTCATAAGGTCCAAATTATCTTGGTAGTAAAAATTAAAAACCTTATCCTGAGCTATACCTATTCGCACAGGCGAACCTGAACCCCATTCTAGGGCACTGACCAGTTCTTCGGGCACTCTATGATCTAAAGAAGGTGCTGATTTGGCTAGATTCAACAGCAATTGTAAATCCACCGACTCAGTGATCTGAGCAGCTAATTTTGCTATCTGGGCATCAAGATCGACAATTTCTGTCGGTGTAACCAAGCCGAGCTGACGACTCTTTAATTCAATATCGGGCATAGGGGGCAAATAACCTAATAAAGGCACCCCTGTCATCTCTTCAACCTGGGGCTTCAGTTGTTTGTATATAGGTTCACGCACTTGATTTAAAATTGCACCCACAATATTGACATCGGGACTCAAACCCATATAACCTCGGATCATCGCCGCTACCGAAAGGGACATGCCCTTACCGTTGATGACAAGAATAACCGGCGTCTTTAAGATCACGCTCAATTCAGCCGAACTCCCCTTCAGCGGTTCATTCAGGAGTCCGTCATAAAAACCCATCACACCTTCAATTAATGCTAAATCCACTCCCGTTGCATTGTGACAAAATAAATAGCGCACCATCTCAGGCGTCATCATCCAGGAATCTAAATTTCTGGATGGTTTGCCGACGATATGGCTATGAAACTGAGGGTCGATAAAATCGGGACCGGCCTTGAACGGCTGCAGATCCACACCTTGATTGTTCAAAGCGGCCAGGATACCGGCTGTCAAAGTGGTCTTGCCACACCCACTGCCTGTCCCGGCAATCATAAGTCGAGGTATTCTCATTCTCTGTCATCCTTGTGCTGCCACTTGAGCGAAGGCGCGACGGGAGCAATCAACGGTGTACTCAAGCTGCGCCATACTGTGATAAGCGCCCACAAATAAGGCTTCGAACTGTGAAGGTGCGATGTAAATACCTTGTTCCAGCATGGCATTGAAATAAGTTGCATATTGATCGGTATTTGAACTTTGGGCCGAAGCATAATCAGTAACTGGATCACTTGTAAAGAAAATCGACATAAGCGAACCAACTCGGTTAAGTTGAACAGGTACGCCGACCTCAGCAGCAGCTTCGCGAAAACCTTTTTCTAAATACGCACCCTTTTGCTCAAGGCGGTCATAGAGCGAAGAGTCACCTAGCAACAAATCTAACATCGCACGACCGGCGGCCACAGCTAGAGGATTGCCCGAGAGTGTACCTGCTTGATAGACCGCCCCCACAGGGGATACTTCTGACATAATATCTTTGCGACCACCATATGCACCCATAGGCATACCGCCGCCGATTATTTTGCCGTATGTGACTAGATCCGCCGGCACATCAAAGTACGCTTGAGCGCCGCCAAAACTGAGTCGAAAACCTGTAATGACCTCATCAAAAATCAACAAAGCACCGTGCTTGCTTGTCAATTCACGAAGCAATTGAAGGAAGCCTTCGGCAGGCGGGCAGACCCCCATATTCGCTGCCACGGGCTCGATGATAACAGCCGCAATTGTATCACCAATTTTCTCGAATAAAGCTTTAATTCCTTCAGCATCATTATAATTTGCCGGCACAGTCAATTCGGTAAAAGCGGCGGGAACACCAGCACTGTCCGGAACACCTTGGGTCATGAGACCCGAACCTGCCGCGACCAGCAGCCCATCGCTGTGCCCGTGATAACAGCCGGTAAACTTAACAATGCGTTCTCTGCCCGTAAATCCACGAGCCAAACGGATTGCGCTCATAACTGCCTCTGTACCACTATTTACCAGTCTGAGGCTCTCCACCCCTGGCACATTGGCGACTACCTGTTCTGCCAATAGCACTTCTCCTTGGGTTGCTGCCCCAAAGCTAAGACCCTTGCTGGCTGCTTCGGTAACTGCGTCTACGACAGCGGGATGGGCATGACCCATTAAAAGAGGTCCCCAGGAACCGACATAGTCTATATATTCATTGTGATCCTCATCCCAAATACGTGAACCATTTCCACGTTTAATAAAAACGGGATGCCGATTTACATTCTTAAAAGCACGCACCGGACTGTTAACACCACCGGGTATAACTCGTTGGGCGCGATCAAAAAAATGACTCGACCGCTCCGTTTTGAATACATTTTGATCTGTTCCAGTGTTCTTCATTGTTTTCCCCACTTCTGTTTTAATAATTATTACGAAATTTAATATAGAGTACACCTGCATTTAAAGAATCATGCATCTGCTCTAATTAGGACTCCTTTAGACAGCGGGCGGCATCGAGGGCAAAATATGTAATAATCAAATCTGCACCAGCCCGTTTGATGGACAACAATGTCTCCATCATTACAGCTTCTTCATCAATCCAGCCTTGTGCTGCGGCTGCCTTAATCATCGCATATTCACCGCTCACGTTATAGGCTGCAACCGGTATCGGTGAAACCTCTTTTACCCCTGCCAGCACATCGAGATAGGTCATAATAGGTTTGACCATAATTATATCTGCTCCTTCTTCGATATCTAATACCGATTCATAGATTGCTTCCCGCTGATTAGCAGGATCCATCTGATAGGAGCGTCGGTCGCCAAAGCAAGGAGCTGAATCGGCGGCCTCCCGAAAAGGTCCATAAAACGATGAGGCGAACTTGGTACTATAGGACATGATAATGACATTTTCAAAATTATTCTCATCCAAAGCTTCGCGAATAGCGTAGACACGACCGTCCATCATATCCGACGGCGCTACAATATGAACACCCGCCTTAGCACAAGAAACTGCCATTTTAGCTAAATAAACCAACGTCTCATCATTGTCAATGTCATGTCCGTGGACAATACCACAGTGACCGTGGTCGGTATATTCACAGAGACACACATCGGCGACAACGATTAATTCAGGGTATTGTTCCCTTGTCAAACGAATGGCCTTCTGTAGTGTGCCCGTGTCTGAATAAGCCTCCGATGCATAGGCATCTTTGTGATCTGGGACGCTAAAATAAAGCACACCCAAAACGCCGGCTTCTTTCACACGATCGAGTTCTTCAGGCAGGCGATCCAGAGAAAATCTATAGACCCCCGGCATACTCTCAACCGGTTGCTTCTGATCTTCACCATCCACTAGGAATATTGGATAAATAAAGTCATCCACATCAAGTTTTGTCTCTCTCACCAGCCGTCTAATTTCTGGTGTTTGGCGCAGTCTGCGCGGTCTAATAATCATATATACATCCTTTCACGAAGTGCAAAGTAAGGTTGACTTTATCTGGTCCTGCAGGCTTAATTTTTCTTATCCGACCTCAGCCTAGGATCTTTCATAAGCTGCGTCTAAAATATTCTTGGGTGTCATGACTGCACCGCTTTAGCTTGTCATTTCTGCACTCTTCACTTAAGTGTTTCCAAGTCGCACAGCTAGCTATTCCCACAGGAAATCTATAATCTATTTTTAGTGTAGTAACGAGCCATGGTATCAGCCAAACCTTCCATCGTAAAAACATCTGCAACGGCAGTCGGCATTAACCCCGCCGTCCGACAAGTCTCGGCTGTCACAGGACCAATAGCAAAAATATCTAACTTCTTAATGATATCGTCCTCGAGTGAAATACCACCATTTTCCAAACCGGCTACAAAAGCCCTGACCCCGGACGAACTAGTAAATGTAACCGCATCGGCATAATTAAGGGTCTCTGATAATAGATGGTAAGCAAGTTCATCTGAGCACGTATCATAGGCCGGTAAATCCAAGAAAAACCTGCCCTGTCGCGCCATTTCTGTAGGTAAAACCGGTGATCCTGACGCTGCCCTGACAGCCACCACCAGATCCCTTTCATCGAGCTGAGAAATAAGTGCCTCGGTCAAATGACTGGAATCGAACACCTTGGGCAACAAATCAGGTGTATAGCCATAAGATCTGACGGCCGCCGCCGTAGCCGAACCAATCACTGCAAATCGCCAATTAGCTAAATCACGGCGATCAACCTGTAGCCGATCTAAAGCTGTAAAGAAACAGTCGACGCCATGGGCAGACGTTAAAATGAACCACCTAGAAGGAGCTGTAGCTAATCTTTCCAACAACTCTTTTTCATCCGTCGTCATCATTTCAACTGGGATATTAAAAAGTAACGATAAGTTATGATCTAAATGCTCCTGCATCTCAACAGGTGTAAAGAGACGAATCAGGCTTAATTCAAAGGGCACGCCCCCTCTAGCCTCTATAAAATCAGCAAAGGAACGACCACGCTTAGCAGTCTGAGGCGGTTTGCTGCGTGTGACCAAGATATGTTTTCCCGCCAAAGGTCCATCTATTGAACTAGGTTCAAACCAATTAATGGTCTCACCTAGGGCGGCTACCTCGCCAACTATAATAACAGCCGGCGGACGGATTGCTGCTTCCTCCGCATCTTTGACCAAGTTATTTAACACAGAATGTAGCACTTTCTGACGATTCAGGGTGCCATTTGATACCATTGCACATGGGGTCAACGGATCTTTGCCTGCTGCAAGAAGCCCCTGAGCTACGTGTGGCAAATTTTTAACACCCATCATAAAGACAAGGGTACCTTCGATCTTAGCTAGATCATCGTAATCGAGGGCATCTGACTTGCCACCTTCCCCTTCATGGGCTGTGATGATATGTACCGATGATGCGAGACCCCTATGAGTAACAGGTATACCTGCATAGGCAGGTGCTGCCACAGAAGATGTTACCCCCGGTACGACTTCAAAGGGTATGCCATTTTCATGTAATATGAGCAACTCTTCACCGCCTCGACCAAAGACGAACGGATCACCGCCCTTCAGTCGAACTGTCTTTTTCCCTTCGCGGGCTAACTGAACGAGAAGCTCACAAATCTGCTCCTGTTTCATCGCATGATTACCGGCACGCTTGCCTACGTAAATGCGATCTGCTTTAGGGTTAATAAAACCGGTAAGTTCACCTGTACCCAAGCGGTCGAAAACAACAGCATCCGCTGTCTCGAGCAGCTCCCGACCCTTGAGCGTAAATAAACCGGCATCACCAGGTCCTGCGCCGACAAGATAGACCTTGCCAGTCAAATGATTGAGTGCCTTTTTTATTTTCATTTCGTCTAACTCTAATGTCCGCGCATCGCCTACAGGTTCTCGAATCTCCCGCGTAAAATCGACTCCACCAAGACCATTAATCGCATAAAGAACGATTTTTTCCCCTTCAACTTTAGCAAATGTGGCAACCGGTGCCTGACAAGAGGCTCCCAAATGTCGAACGACAGACCGCTCGGCTTCATAACAAAGGCGAGTCAATTTGTCATCTGCTACCGAAGCCAAAAACCTATTGAGTTCAGTCCTTTCAGAAAGGGTTTGTATTGCCAATATACCTTGACCACAAGCTGGAACCATAAATGTTTCATTCAGTGGAACAAAGTCAAAATCAGGATGATTGTCGATCTCGATGCCCAGTCGTTCAAGCCCAGCTAAGGCTAAAACAATAACATCATAGTCTCCCCGCTTCAACTTATCTAAACGAGTCCTGACATTCCCCCGCAGAGGGATTACATCCCATTTGGGATAATGTCTTTTTAATTGCATGAGGCGGCGAGGGCTGCCTGTACCCGCTACAGCTTTTGTAGGTAATTCTGCCAGTGACCTTCCTTTGGCGGTGACCAGTACGTCATAAGGATTACCTCGCTGAGACAGCGCTGGCAAGCTAAAAAAAGGATCCATATTGACCGACAAATCCTTCAAACTATGAATTGCCAAGTCTGCTTTATCCTCCGCTAGTGCCACTTCCAATGTGCGACTAAAAATTCCCTTGCCACCGAAGTCTGACAGATGTCGCTCAGGCTGTAGGTCTCCTGCGCTATCTATTTCAACCAATTCATACGTTAAATCGGGAACCAATTGGACAATTTTATCCATCCATTGTGCGGTTTGGATAACTGCTAGCTCACTTCGTCGCGTTGCTACCCGCAAATGACCAGGAACACTCATACACTATCCTTTTCAAATATATTACCTCTTTTTATACAAAGAAATGATCTGCGCTGTTGCTAAATTACAATAATTACTCCGCTAAATTTCCTAGAGGCAATGATTTCATCACTTACTATTTAAACTTATTTGGTTTATTATAACCGAATAGTACAGATGCTGTGTAAATGTATTTACACACTTAGGATAATGGCTCTTTTCAGAGTAAATTAGTTAAAATTATTGTATAAATAAGATCATTGTCGCTAATTGTTGGTTGTGACCACCACACTACTTTATAATCAATTAATAAGATCTCTACATCACTTCATCTTAGAAAACAAGTCTAGATAGAAAATAAATATAAAAAGGATTCTTATGCAACTGAAATATATATATGACGGAACTGCTTATACCGTTAATTTAACCCAACCAACCAATTTGCTGACACTTCTCCGACAAGAAAATGTTCCTATAAATGCTATTTGTAATGGCAATGGAACGTGCGGAAAATGTCGCGTTCGTTGCCTTGGGAATGCTCCCGAACCAACCTCAAATGATCGTCAAGCACTAAATAAAAATGAATTAGCTAAAGGTTGGAGGTTGGCTTGTTCAGTTGAAGTAAACCACGATTTAGAAATAGAGTGTCCACCTACTAATCTGAAAATGGATATATTAACAGATTTCACTAAACAAACTCACAGTATTGAACCACTTGTTCAAAGCCATACAATTGCTCTCAATGAAGCTGATACAGACGACCAACGGGATGACTGGACAAGAATTAAAGATGCCTTGCCTGTTGAAGCAGCAGAGATTGATTTCAGTATTCTCCCTACTCTACATGACCGCCTTTACAGCGCATTTGAAAAAGACAACGGAAAACTCCAGATTGATACATATAAAAATCTCGTAGTAGCTGTTCATCCAGTTAGCGAAGCAAAAGCACCCCTAGGTTTGGCCATCGATATCGGCTCAACCACGGTGGCAGCTTACCTACACGATCTTACTGACGGTAAATTACTTGAAGTCGCTGGAATAACAAATCCACAAAGGAAATTTGGTGCCGATGTAATCTCCCGTATCAGCTATACAATGGATCATCCCGCCGGAACCCTAGAACTTCAAAAAGAAATTGTCGCCGCTATCAATAAATTAATTGAAAGTATCTGTCAACCAGAAGATCGTGGAACAATTCGGGAAATAGTGATTACAGGTAATACTGTAATGATTCATTTCCTGCTGAATTTACCAACTAAAAATATTGCATCTGCCCCCTTTGTCCCCGTCTTTCTCTCACCAATTACGTTAGATGCACAGGACATTGGGCTCAAACTAAATGCTAAACTGACAATTATGCCTGGTATCGCATCTTATGTAGGTGCCGATATCACTGCTGGCATAGTGGCTTGCAAGCTCACTGAAGGTGAACGTTGGTCACTCCTTCTTGATCTTGGAACAAATGGAGAAATCGTCCTCGGTTGCAAAGATGAATGTTTAGCCTGTGCGACAGCGGCAGGACCAGCGTTTGAGGGTGCAACGATTCGCCACGGTTGCAGCGCGACATCAGGTGCAATCTGTAACGTTAATTTTTCCGCCGATCCTATATATAGAACGATTGACGATAAAACTCCTAACGGCATTTGTGGCTCCGGCGTCCTAGATATCGCCGCTCAACTATTGCTGCATGGATTAATCGACGAAACCGGTCGATTGCTTGATAGCTCCGAAGTTCAAGACCAAAACCTGGCATCCCGCCTGCGGGATATCAATGGCTATAAAGAGTTGGTGCTTTTCGGCAACCTGTCTGATCCCCAAGCTATCACATTTACCCAAAAAGATATACGAGAAATTCAACTCGCCAAGGCAGCGATCCGTGCCGGTATAGAAATTTTACTAGACGAAGTTAAATTGAACTATGATGACATCGAAAATCTTTATATTGCTGGTGGTTTTGGAAATTATTTGAACATTACAAGTGCGGCAACGATCGGTCTTATTCCGATGGAACTAAAGGATCGCACTGTAACAGTTGGTAATAGTGCCGGCACTGGGGCAAGCCATTACCTGTTGTCAAAAGAAATCCGAAACAAAAGCCAAAGTATTATACCTATTACGCAGTATATTGAACTGTCGAATCGCATAGATTTTATGGATGCATATATGGATGCAATGCTATTTGATATATAAGAAGACGATTTTATCAGGGAATAATTTATGGAGAGAGACAATGTTACAACCCAACAACCCAGAACTTGTACAAAAAATTGAAAATTTTGTAACCGGAGAGGGAGCAACAGCAACTAAATTGTTTGATGCTTCAAAGATGAAGTTGCACAGTGAAGTGCGAGATATGTGTGCCGCTGACAAATGTAATCAGTACGGAAAAAATTGGCAGTGTCCTCCGGCGATTGGTGACCTTCAGGAATGGGAAGAAAGATTGAGGGATTGGCCGATCGGACTATTGATCCAGTTGTGCTGGGATTTAGACAACGAATCTGATATCGATGCCATGATGGTCGGAAGCGAAAAAATGAAATCAATCATAAATAAGGTGGCAACAAGGTTTCGCGAAGAGCGGGATGATTATTTGCCTTTAACGGCAGGTTCATGCTCACTCTGCAAGACTTGTACATATCCTAACGAACCTTGCCGATATCCTGAGTTAGCTATACCATCATTAGAATCAATCGGCTTATTAGTAAGTGACGTCTGTAAATTGGCAGGTTTGCCTTACAATAACGGTCCATTAACTATTACGTTTTCAAGTGCGATCTTGTTTAAGGGAGAAATAACTAATTGAATTCTACTTTCTTAAATTTATACTCTAGTTTAGATATGGCGAACCTCTAGTACCTGCGAATTCCCTAGGAGGTTCGCCAGAAAAAACGGCAGTTTGAAGTTAATTTTGGAAAAAATAAATTATAAAAATAGGTGTCGCCACAAAATGTAGTATTTGTTATTATTGTATTAGCTAGAAATAGCTGTCGCACCCTTCACGGGTGCGTGGATTGAAATGTAATTGATTCGCGACCTCATAAACATAAAATTCAGTCGCACCCTTCACGGGTGCGTGGATTGAAATCCTTATTGCTTTTTTCTCTTGTATTGTTTTTTTGCGGTCGCACCCTTCACGGGTGCGTGGATTGAAATAACAGCTGGTTTCCTATAACAGTTGGATCTGTTCAAGTCGCACCCTTCACGGGTGCGTGGATTGAAATCAGATCCTGCAATTCTTGGGCGGTTATATTAACTTGTGTCGCACCCTTCACGGGTGCGTGGATTGAAATATTACAGAACACGCCGGACACGGCTGGATCGTAAGGTCG
>JAAYOA010000071.1 GCA_012520525.1 Clostridiaceae bacterium
ACGAATCCGAAAGACCGATATTTTGTAAGGTCTCATGACTTAGACGACGTCGCTCCCGGGCGCTTTTAGTGCCGTGAATCTCCAACGCTTCTTCAAGTTGGGAACCGACAGTGCGTTTAGGATTAAACGAACTAAATGGATCTTGAAAGACCATCTGAATTCCCCGCTCTGTGCGCGCCAATCGCTCTTTCCACTTTAGACCTTGAATCTCTTTGCCATTATATATAATCCGTCCATGTTGGATATTCAAAAGACCGGTGACAACCCTCGCCAACGTACTTTTGCCCGAGCCAGATTCACCTACAAGACCCAAGGTTTCTCCCCGTGCGACTGAGAGTGATAAGTGATGCAACACCCCTCGCTGATCGGGAACATTGTTTACATAACCTGCCACCACATCATCGAGAATAAGCAGATCAACTTCGTCTTGTATTTGATTTGACGATTGGTCGTGTCGTTGAATTTGAAAATTATCATGTTCCAAGATCATACCCTCCCTCTGCCAAAAAACAAGCGACCCAATGACCGGGTTCAACTTCCCGCAATTCAGGTAGTTCTTTGCGACACCGTGATATAGCTTTAGGACAGCGGGGCGCAAAGGGACAGAAGGTCACGGGGCCCCGGTCATCGGCAACCTGACCGGGAATCTGAGCTAAAGTCTGACCTCTTTTATCAGGTGTCGGTATAGCGGCCAACAACAGCTCCGTATAGACGTGAGCTGGGCGTGCCAAAACCTGAGCTGTCGTGCCAATTTCTGCCGGTATACCTGCATAGAGAACAACGACCCTATCGCACAGGCGGCGAACCGTCGACAGGTCGTGGGAAATAAATAAAATAGACACCTGTTCTTTACTATTGATATCTTTCAGCAAAGCCAAGATCTGACCTTGTACCACCGAATCAAGGGCAGTTGTCGGCTCATCGGCGATCAATAAACTTGGATTATTGATAACGGCCATAGCTATCAAAACGCGCTGACGTTGTCCGCCGGACAATTCGTGGGGATAGCGTCGACTTAGTTCCTCAGGATTGGGCAGATCAACAGCTGACATCACTTCTAAGACCCTCTTACGTCTTTCAATCCGGTTCATGTCAGTGTGAATCTTCAACACTTCGCCAATTTGATGTCCCACAGGCAACAAAGGGTTAAGCGCGGTTAGGGCATCCTGGAAAACCATGCCGATTCGTGACCCATTTAAAGCCCTTCGCTCCTGACGACTCAGCGTCACCATATCAACGTGATCAAATACAACCCTACCGCGAGTGGGGCGAATACCTTCGGGCAACAATCCAGCAACTGTCAATGCGGTAATACTTTTTCCGCAGCCCGATTCTCCTACCAAACCAACGATTTCGCCGTCGGCCACAGTAAAAGAAACATCCCTAACCAACTCCGCACCGGTAAAAGATTGAACTTTCAAATGTTCAATTTGTAAAAGCATATTTTGTTTCATATTTTCACCGTTATTTCGCGTTCCCCCTTCGCATTGCGCACGCATCACACTGTAGACGTCAACGCTCGATTCGCTTTAAACCGTTGCCAATAAAAAATGCACCAAGAACGAGCAATACGATAAGCACACCAGGAAAAAGGGCATACCAAGGCGCTTGAAAAAGAAACCCTTGGGCATCCTTTAACATTCGCCCCCACGAAATTGAAGAGGGCGGCACACCCAGACCTAAAAAACTTAGCGAGGACTCGGCGAGAATTGCATTGGCAAAGCCAATGGCTATGGCCGACAATAAGCGGGAACGGATTTGAGGAAACAAATGAAGTGTCATAATGCGCCAGCCGGAGCTGCCCAAAAGTCGCAGACGTTTAACATAATCTCGGTGGCGGTGTTCCTGAAACCCGCTACGCACGACTCGAGCAAAAGACGGAATAAACATTAGACCTAAGGCTATGGTCACTTGCCAAATACCGTTGCCAAAAACGGCCACAAAAAGCATACCTGTCAGAATAGCAGGAATGGATAAGAGGGCATCATTAAATCTGGAAATAAAGTAATCAACGCGTCTGCCGTAATAACCAGCCAGACCACCCAAAAAAAGACCGCCAAGACCACCTATTAACACTGTCCCGCCGGCGATTAAAACTGTCAGCGGCAAGCCAGCCATAGTCCTCACAAAAATGTCTCGACCGTAATTATCGGTACCGAACCAATTGATACTGTTTGGTGCTAGAAAGCGATCACTAGGATTCATCGCGGTGGGTTCAAATGGCACAAAAAATGTCGCTACAACAAATAAAAGAATGGGAACAGCGAGCAAGATCAATCCCGTAACAAGGGAACGCTTGGCCATCCTGCGCGGATCTTTTTTGGCGGTATACCGAATTCTTTTTTGTTGAGCAACCTGCAAAGATTGCCGTCTCGGATGGCGCATTATGAATTACCTTTCTTCTTTGCTGCGGCCACTGTCGGTTGATATTTTCGATGACGGCGGCTATGGCTTTGCACAACGCGCAGACGCGGGTCGATAAATTGATTCAGCAGGTCAACAACAAAGTTGACTAACACCACAAGGACTGCAATCAACATAATGATCGTCTGGACCAAGGGGAAATCCCTTGCTTCAACTGCTGTGAAAAGCAGACGTCCTAGACCAGGCAATAAGAAAACCTGTTCAATGATGATACTGCCACCGATGATCTCTGCCAGAATTAAACCTAAAGCAGTAATAGTCGGCACAAGACAATTGCGCAGGACATGAACCATTCGTATGCGCATCCGTGATGCGCCCTTACCCTTTGCTGTACGAACATAGTCGGTGTGTGATTCCTCCACCAGAGCATCCCGCAAGAATTCAACGACCATGGCTAGTCGCGAAAGGGCGATAGCTAAAGCCGGCAATGTCAACATCTTCAGATGATCACCAAAAGTCAAGATCTCACCCGAACTTAAACTCCCCCCGACATCGGCCTGAGTTACCCTAAATAACAGCATAAGCACAATGGCCATAAAGAATGGCGGAATGGCTAAAGTGGTCTCTGTGACGACGTGAATCACAGTATCAACAACACCGCCGGGACGTCGCGAAGCGATTAGACCAAGGGGAATTGCCAATAAGATAACCATAAAAAATGCGTAGAAGGCCAATCCCAATGTAATTGGCGCGGCGTCGACGATTAAATCGGTGACAGGCACATTAAACCGAAGAGACTGACCGGGATTGCCGGTCAATAAACCGCCCAAATAATTAATAAAGCGGATGGGCAAGGGTTGATCCAAGCCCAATTCCGCTTCAATAAACGCAACTTTTTCGGGTGTAGCATTGACACCGGCAATGATCCTTGCGGGGTTGCCAGGTATCAACGCAAATATAATAAAAACAATGACTGAAACTAATAGTAGTGTAAAGATTGTATCACGCAGTTTTCTTAACAAATAGGCCGCCAAAGAGCTCCACCTTCCCAAGTCACATTAGAAAGTTATCATCATTTAAAGTACACATTATACATATCTTGAACATACATTGGATATGTCGTATAGCCGCCCAGTTCCTTGCTAACTGCAGTTTGCACACCTGGGTTTTGTAAAAAGACAGACGCTGCCTCTTCGCTCAAAATATCTTGCAAGCGCTGGTAATCGGCAACGCGCTTGGCGTGATCTTGTTCTGTCTGTGTTTCAGCATAGATACTGTCGTATTCAGCACTGTTAAAGTTTACAAAGTTATTGCTAGCTGTCGAGCTGTAGCGACCTAAAACTGTACTGGGTGCGCAATAGTCGAATGTTAGTGCGATCACTGTGGAGTCATAATCGCGTCCTTCGTAAACATTATTTAACCAGGTTCCCCAATCCACACTCTGGATGTCGGCTGTTACGCCGACTTCTGCCAACATCGCAGCAATCATCTCTGCGGTCTGTACGTGGATGACATAATTGCCAGGAACAGTAATTGTAATTGTCAAGTCATCATTGTAACCTGCATCTGCTAACAACGCACGGGCTTGTTCGGGATCATACTTGCGCGTTTCGTTGACAGTTTTGTTATAAAATTCACCCATTGATGGCGCCATACCAGACTCAAGAATCGTGCCTTGACCAAAGGTTATGCCGTCCAACAGCATCTGTTTATCAACAGCCATGTCCATGGCCTGACGGACGCGCACGTCGTCAAAGGGCGCCCTGTCACTATTTAAGGCCCATAGTTGAACCATATTTGAATCTGATTCAATGAAGTCATACTTGTCTGCCACAAGGTCGGCTTTGTCCATGGTTAAATAGGGAAAGATATCAATCTTGCCGGCTTGGAGATCCACCATCGCTGAGTCAGCGGAAGGTACAATACGGAAAATCACGGAATCCAAATAAGCCGGACGCTCGCGCCAATAGTCATCAAAGCGGACCATTTTGACGTGTTGTTGTGTCTCATAACTGTCAAAGACAAAAGGTCCTGTACCGATTGGTTGCTTTGCCTGATCTTCATATCCCTCGGGGATGATAGCAGCTGTCAAATAAGTAATAAAATCCGCATCGGGTTCACTTAATGTAATCTTTACAGCGTTTTCTCCCTCAACTTCCTCAATTGTGTCGATAATACCAAGTTCACCAATCAATGGCGTGCCGTCCGCGCTATCTAGCCCCGCACCGCGCCGCAGAGAATAGACCACATCTGCCGGTCCCATTTCTTCGCCATTATGGAACTTAACACCCTCGCGAATCTGGAATATATATTCTAATCCATCCTCCGACACTTCATGAGAAGTAGATAAACAATCCTCGAATGTGCTGTCGGGCATCAACTTGACGAGTCCTTCGTAAAAGTTATAAATAATTTCTTTAGTTCCAGCTGCCGCAGCCAAATAAGGATCTAAAGAATCTGGCTCCTGGGCAACTGCCAAAACAACCTCGCCACCCATCTTGGGTTCTCCGGTTGCTGTTTCCACCGTCGTCTCCTCGGTCGACGGATCTCCAGCAGTCTCGGTTGTATCATCTGTCACCGTCTCTTCTGTCTTCGCAGTGGTTTCGGCTGTGTCTTTGTTTCCACCGCCACAGGCTGTCAAGGGAATGGCCAGGGCAATAACAAGAGCCACAGTCCCTGTCATCTTGCGAAAAAATGCTTTCATAATCATCCTCCATTATTTCTAGCGACTCAATATCGCAAAAAAGCTCACTACAACCGGAACAAAGGGTGCAGCGAGCTTCAATAATAATCCCCAAGGATACTCACGTAATGCATTATATAGTACCACGCGTAATCAGTCTGTTCAAGGTCTACACATACTGGTAACTATATAACAATTTTAATTCAATTGTATGGATACTACTAATGTGGAGATTTTTATTATAAATCTCTAATTGATACAATTACCCCCCCCTCCAGTTGAGCCTTTTTTGATTCAACATTTGGGGGGCACTGAAAGATATTCCGGTTTTCTTACAATCTAGGTATTAATCTTGCTTTTAAAGTGTGCCGTCTTTCTTTGCGATATACATCAGCAACTCAGCGACGCGGTTGGCGTAGCCCCACTCATTGTCATACCAAGAAATAATCTTGAAGAGACGTTTTTCACCCTGCAAGTTATTCTGCAACGTAGCTAATGAATCGTACACAGAGGAACGGGGATCGTGGATGATATCACTGGAAACAATTGCATCTTCACAGTATTCCAAAATATTTTTCAAATACGTTTCTGAAGCTTTTTTCATCAACGCATCAATTTCTTCAATGGTCGAATCCCGAGAAGAACGGAAAGTAAAGTCGATAACTGAACCTGTCGCTGTCGGTACACGGAAAGACATACCTGTCAAATTACCTTTTGTCTGAGGCAATACTTCGCCAACGGCTCTGGCAGCCCCGGTTGTGGACGGAATGATATTCTGCGCTGCCGCACGACCGCCGCGCCAATCTTTCAAAGATTTACCATCAACAGTTTGTTGGGTTGCTGTGTAAGCATGAATTGTTGTCATCAGACCTGAATTAATACCAATGCCTTCCTTCAACAGCACATGGACAATAGGTGTCAAACAGTTGGTGGTACAAGATGCGTTAGAAATGATGTCATGTTGATCGGGATCATACTCTTCTTCATTGACACCAAGGACAAACATCTTAACGCCGCCTTTACCTGGAGCAGTGATGATAACCTTCTTAGCACCTGCTTCAAGATGTTCTTTAGCTTTATCGACATGTGTGAATATGCCGGTAGCTTCAATAACGTAGTCCACGCCCAATTCTTTCCAAGGCAAATCTTTAGGCGAGTTTCCAGCTTTAATACAAAGAATTTCATCGTTATTTACAACGAGGGTATCATTCTCTTCCTTATCCGGTGAACTTTTACCTGATTTAATATCATATTCAAATTTGCCCTGAGTTGTATCAAACTTCAATTGATAAGCGAAATAATCAGCGTCGGTAAAAACATCTGTAATCGCAACTAGATCAAATCCTTTATCTGCACCGATCAAGCCTTTATCACACATTGCTCGAAAAACTAAACGACCAATGCGTCCAAATCCATTAATAGCAAATCTTACTGCCATAAGGCACCTCCAAAATTCATATACTCAAAATCAATCTTTATTTTCAACACGATTGATATTTTATCGAATCACCTCTAGCCTTTCAATGAAAACCCTTGCTATCAGTACCTTTCAAGCATTTCTCCTCAATAATTCGTCAATTATCACAATAATTTTAGATTTTATCTAAATTAATTAGAGTCATTGTATAAAAAACATATAATTTCAACTTATTTAGTAGAGTTTTTTTACATTTTTAGGATCATAATTGTTCAATTTTTCTTCAAAATAATAATTAAATTTTTTTGAACGATCAAAATTTAATCAACGAACACATTAAAAGTATCAACAGTTTATCGTTTTTTTGATTTTTTCAATCTAAAATAAATAACATAAAATACAAAACCGGTCGTAAAATCTAACGACCGGTTTTATAAACAATTCAAAAATATGAATATATATGAATAATTCTATAACTTTAGTGTGTTACTGTAGGACTGCTTGCAAAATTATTTGAAGGCGCGGTGATAAGCTTCGGGAATATCTTCCTTCATTTTGCGACGATAGAGTGCGTGGAGAAACCAATAGGGATTGCGCAACAATTCACGACCTAAAGCAACAAAGTCCGCCCGTTCATCTTCAATGATATTCTGGGCCAAAGTGAAGTCCTCAATGAGACCGACAGCAATGACAGGAATATCGCATTCGCGACGAATTTGCTCGGCGTACTGCACTTGATAACCTGCAAAGAGATGAATGGGCACGGTGATCAAGCCACCTGAACTGACGTGGACAAGGTCAATGTCATCTTTAACCAGATTGACAATTTTGACCATTTCATCACAATCAATGCCACCAGGAGCGTGATCTGTCGCCGATACACGCATCCACAAGGGGCGCTCTGCTGGCCACACCTCTTTAATTGCAGCAATAACTTCGGCAAGGAAACGAACTCTATTTTCAAGGCTGCCACCGTACTCATCTGTACGTTCGTTGCTCAAAGGAGATAAAAATTCATGAATCAAATAGCCGTGGGCAGCATGGATCTCTAGACCGTCAAATCCCACTTCGGCTGCGCACTTTGCAGCGGCTTGAAAATCTTGAATTGCTTTATCTATGTCTTCCTTTGTCATTTCCATCGGCACGGGGTATTCCTCAGGATTGAAGTCGATTGCACTAGGAGCCATATGAGGTAATCCTTCAACTTCACATTTGCGACCGGCATGGCCGATTTGCATGGCAATCTTTCCATCCAAGGCATGACAAGCTTCAACTAAATTCTTCATGCCTTCTTTTTGATCATCTTCCCAGAGACCCAAGTCATTGGCAGAAATCCTGCCTTCTGGTGATACTGCCACAACCTCAGTAATAACCAGACCGACACCACCAACTACTCGAGTCGTGTAATGGGTCATATGAAACGGTGTAATTTTACCGTCATCCCCAGCGGAATACATGTCCATTGGCGGCATAACAACTCTATTTTTTACTTCCATTTGACCTATTTTTGCAGTTTCAAAAATATCCATAAATGCTCCTCCTGAATCGGCAAGGGATGCGCCTGCCTATAGGGCACTGTCACCTGCCTTGACCTATTTACTAATTTATTAAGCAGCCACATCCTTGAGCCGCTTAAAAACTATAAAGTAGATTAATTATAGCGAACTCCTGTAAATTATTTATGACAACTTTTTTGATATTTTTCTTAAAAAGGATAAACATAAGGTTCTGTTGGTCGTTCTCCGTCCTCCCACGAGGTAACACTGATCACCGGAATTGTATTGCCTTCATAAGTATCTAATATTACTTCACCTTGAAGAGAAACCCAGCGACCGTCTGCCAACTGATCTGCCCCTTCAAAGCGCGAAAAAATACCCGTGGGTACAACATCTGCAGCGCAGCAAGTCATCAACAGTCTGGAAGCGAGAAATTCACCATCCTGGGTCAATTCAGGGTCTCGGTAAACTTGCGCATTTATTGTCACCGTAAAACCAGAATACATTGCAGGATGAAGGAACATTTCGCACAACCAGGGATAGAACTCGAGGTCAGAAATATCTATATGCCGGCTCTGTCCATCGTAGCCGTGAAGAGTCTTCGGTGAACCAAAGGCATAGGTTATATACTCGCCAGCTGCACCTGTTTCAACCGTTGAATTCAGGGTAGATTGTTGCGTCTGAGGGGGTTCAGACTTGGTGGCTTGGGTTGCAGATTGGTCATCAGCTAAAGTCGCATCTGTCCCTTGAGTTTTCGACGACGGGGCTAGTTTTTTCTGTTCCTCTAAAAATGCAGCTAATTCCGGAGGTATGTCTAGATTGCCAGACTCAGTTTGATTTGTTTGAACTTCATTCTTGCTATCAGATGGGGACGCTGCATCTTCTGAACGAGTTTGAGAGGGCATGGTCAGACCAAAGGCATCACTGCTTTTGCTCAAGGGCAGAGGTGGAAAAATCAACAACATCAGCGGAATGACGAGCCATATTAAGTAGGCAGTCCGTTGTTTATAACGAGGGCGGTATAGATCTTTTAAAGTAAAGACACCGAGACCAAACATAAATAGACCAAAAAGAATTAGTGGAATCTGCAACCGGGGGGACACCCACATCAAATAGCGGCGGGTCAACGTCAAAATTGTTATGACTCCACCGACGGCAATCAACCCGCTGCCTTCTAACAAAATTTGAAGATTAGGTCGTCTTTTCATATTTAACCTTCCCAGCTAACCTGTCGATAGTGACAATTTCTAATGGTTTTATAAATCTATTTTTAAAAAATAAAATCCGGCAGTCAGCGCTAGGACAACAGCGGCAGTGGTCAAAACCAGAGCCATTATAAAGGGGTAGGAACACCGTTCCTTCAACATAATGACATTTTTAAGATCGATCACCGGACCAAAAAGTAAAAATGCAAACATCGCTGCCGGAGGAAATCCAAAGGCTAGACTCTGTACCACCATCGCATCAGACGATGAACAAAGAGACAATAAAAATGCCGCCGCCATCATCAATAATACCGCCGGCAACACGCCTTTAGTACCGGCGAACCATTTTTCAAAAGGTAGTAGAGTTTGTACCAACGCTGACAACAATGCAGCCACAATCAAGTAACGAGCAACAGAGAAAAACTCCCACTTAATATGCTGTAATAATAAAACCCACTTTGACTGCCCATTCTTTACAGTGCCTTCACTTATAGATCCCTGCCACTTTCTTGACCGAGGCATTATCCCGTCTGCGACATCTGTAGAGTAACCTTTGGTGATCAGGAAAAAAATCAAACCAACCATTAAGCCAAGCGCCAGACCACCTATTAAACGAGCGACCACCATTGGACCTCCACCAAAAGCGTACCATGTGGAAAGGATTACCACAGGATTGACAATGGGTGAGGCAGCCATAAAAGTCACTGCAGCAGGCAGTGGCACACCTTTTTTTACTAAACTATGAAATACAGGGATGGAGGCACAGTCACATACAGGTAAGAAAAATCCCGCAAACAGGGCAAATAAAAAAGACCATAGAGGATGGACGGGAAAATATTTTTCTAAAAATCCCGCCGGCACAAAAATTTGAATCGCACTGGCAATTAGTACACCTAGTGTCAAAAATGGCAGACCTTGTAAAAGAATGCTCAAAAATATTACGGCTATGGATTCTAGTTCCGATGTTTGCAATTGGAACAGGGGTCTTAGCCCCAACCAAAATAGTAAAAAAATTGAGGTGGCAATTAACAAAATTGCCGTGGAAGACAGTGACTTAGTGCCCATCGTTCGCTTTAAAGTAGCCAAAGAGCCTGCTTGAATTACTTTTTTTCTTGGCATAATTCTCTTGATGGACTGGCGAATCCGATCCACCCCATCGCCTCGCACGACCACAACGTCTGCCTCCCTTATTTGTTCTGGAAGCGGGCTGCCGTCTGTGGTCATAAGTGCTTCATAGCGACCGGCGTCGATAAGATGAATGACCGACTCCACGCGACATAGATCCGCCAGACCAGTGTAGCGATAAGACCCTTGGGAGGGTATAAAGACATCCGTGAAAAGCTGATATAATTCGCTGAAACGCCCCATACCATTCCATTCGATCCACAGGCAATCGTATGGTATGCCAACTCTTTCAGCCGCTTGTAATGTATCTCTTATTACCGAGGTAGCCCTAGCGAAGTCTCTGTCTAAAGAGCGTTTAGTAATGGCAACGACATCTAATTGCTCAAAACCAGGCGACCAGCGCAAAACATTTTCTCGTAGTTCATCCGAATTATGCGCTTCTTTATAAAAAGACACCTCACCCGATTCAAATTGAACCAAAAGATGTTTTTTGCCTCCCAGGCGGCGAGGAGCAAGTAATTTATTCAATAAAGTAGTCTTTCCGGAGCCCAAAAATCCGGTCAAAATATACGTGGGAATCATTTCATCAACCTATGATACATATCATCGATGCGAGTGGGATCAACTTTAGGACCAATAAAAATTATCTGATGATTAGCTAGACGAGTTCGGCGTCTGCGCAAGCGACCAGGAACGTACTGTATTTCGAGATAAGAGCCCTCTTTTAAAGGGACAATCCCTTTCGCCCTTAAGACATTTAAGTCTGGGGAACGAAAAATATGGCGAAACAGAGACTTTACCTCGTCCTCCGAAAGAGGTCGATCAATGGTTAATGTCGCCGTCTCCACCGCTATGTCCCCAGCGTGATGATGCCCGTTGTCACCGTGGTGATGTCCGCTCTCATCGTGCTGGATTTCGCAGTAGTGGGCACTGCTTTCGTCGTGATGACTCCCGTGATAACTCCCCCTGTGATGCTGTTCGCAATAATGACAAGGCTTTTCGTTCCTGTCATCATTAGACAAAGCCAATCGCTCCCGCAAGGCTGCAGTCACCTCATCCTTTTCTGTCGTAAAAGGAGCCTCATCATTCAGTATTCGCAACAAATTATAGACGCCTTCTTCATCAAACGGACCGAGATCACTGTGGCTACCGTATAAGTAATCAGCAGTTCTCACTTGGTCATCGAAAAATTCACCAAAATTGTTATAGTATAGGGCATAATTTCTTACATCAACTGTTGTCACACAACCTATCAAATCCAAATGCAGCGTTGCGGCAGCCCGCTCCACTGCAGCGACAACCTCCGTTAATTTTCCCATACCAGACGGTTCGACCAAAATTAACATGGGCTGATATCGCTCTACAACCCGGGTCAACGAAGTAACAAACTCGCCGGTCAAAGAACAACAGATGCAGCCTTGTGTTAAAGCTTCCACAGTAAATCCTTGATGTTCAAATTGAGCTGCATCAAGATTAAATGAGCCAAAATCATTTTCGATCAGAACGGTTTTCCCTTCTGTCAGCCGCTCTTCTAAAAAGTAATTAATTAAAGTTGATTTGCCAGCTCCAAGAAAACCTGAAACAATAATGACTGGAATCTTTTGATCAAAAGAAATCCTTCTATTTTTATTTCTCTGTCGCATAAAAGTACCTTTCGTTTGCGTCTCAGCAGTAATATGTCATTTTAAAACGGACTTATTTTAGAAAAAAAGAAGCTGCTGGTAAACAGCAGCTAACTATTGTTTTTGATTAATTTGCTTTTTGAAAAATCGTATTAAGAAGGTTTAGTGTTAATTCCCTCTATTTTCTCACTAGTTCCCGAAATAGAACCCGATTCATGATAGGTCAGTGCCTTTTTCAAGCGTCGTTTAACCGTTTCGACGAGATCAGGTGGATAGATCGGCACACACTTATCACAATAACTTAAACAAAATCCCGATATAAATTTTTTTGTTTCCATGACTGTCGCAACAAATGTGTCTGGTCTTTGTTTGCTGGGTTCAATTTTTACATAATTGCCGAAATAACTGATGAGTTTATAAGTAAAACGTTCATCCACAAATTCAATTTTCGCTTCACCCATTTTATCGGCATGTTGAATTAGAAAACGTTTGAGATCCTCATCATCTCGATTGATAAAATTAATATATCGCAGTTTATCTGCCTGCCTTAATCGCCGTCTACTCAGTTGCTCATCCTTTTCGACCAATTCAATTTTTTGTATCAATCCCAAGGATACGAACATAATGTCCTGACTATCCGGCTGCAGACAGATAATATCAAAGCTGCCCCAACGACAGATGAGATTTAACGGCACTGCGGTAATGACCCGGTCTGGAACCCGTTCCTTTTTATAATTGTATTGATCCAAATAGATTCGTATAAAACTGCGATTGCTGATGGCTAGACGGAGAGTACTCAACAGTGTAATAATGTGATCCTGCTGAGAGTTGTTATTGACATCTTCTAGTACTTCATCTATTTGATAAAAACTTGTGTTTGCTATCAGCTTTTCCGCCAAATGCTTATACGTGGACGCCCCTAATTGTTCAAAACAAGAAAGAGCATGAATTAAAGCAGACGCTTCGGAGATGCTCAATAATTCCTCTGCATAAAAATAAGGTGTTTTATTATTTGTTAATACAGTAAATAAATCAATGCCCTCTTGACACTCTAGCACTTCTTGAACCTCTGGCATTCTACGAAATTCATTAGCCAACTGTTTTAATTTAGGCGAACTAATTGGGCGATCTTCTTCAAGCGCCTGACAGACCCGATCGATCTCCTCACTTGTATAATAAATTCTGTTAAATCGATAACCGTATATCACGCGACAACAGAGATGATTCAACGGCGGAATGTAAAGATTATTCATCTCTAAAGATAATTCATGCCACATACTAATATATGTGAAAATATAGTCTTTTAAGTTTTTAAGATTGGTGGGACTGCTAAAACCTATTTTAGGATATAAATTTGCGATTCCAGCAGCACTTAGCGGCTTACTATAAGAACTGAAGGCAGCCAAAATAATAATAGAAAGAGGTGTACGTATCTTATTAAAGCTGGCATCGAGGCGTTCAGATTTTTTTGTCATATAGCAGTAGTATTTCGTCAAATTTTCGGTATTGAGATGATGAATCAACTCACTCAAGCCCTCTTTATTCTCATATTGTAATTTAACGAATTTGCCGTTTTCTTTTGAAAAAAATTCTAAATGACGCTTAATATCCGATTCGAAAATAACTACACAGTTGGGGCTGTGAAAGCGAATGTTCCGTTTTACAATATTACAGAAAATAGCATAGGTTTCTGTCGACATCTCACGACGCAGGTCTGCCAGAGAAATGGGCTGTTCTCGGGTAATTTGGTCACTTTGCAAAAATGCGTACAATGAAGTTGGCAAATACATAATTTCTCCTTATTAGTGGACATATATGTAAGCTTTCCTAGGTTATCATAATGCTAGACTAGTTGTTTAAAAAATGCTATCGATGCAGAACAATTTACTAGTCAAATGAAGCATTGGGTTGTGGAATTATTCAAGATGCTTCACGAGATGATCGGTCATTGGTCAATTTTCATGATGTTTAACATTGTTTCTCTGCCTGACCAATGACTGACCATCATTAATTTGAATTTAACGTTTTTTTATCTCGTGGTCATACCGCGAGTTTTTTTATTCTGTATAATAGAAGCTTGTACAAGACAATTTTAGTTGACCTATAAAGCTGTATTGGAATTAAAATTGATATAAAGTTAGAAAGATCAACAACTATGAAAAATTTAATTGATGTACATAATCACACTGTTGCCAGCGGTCACGCTTACAATTCCTATGGGGAAATGTGTGAAGCTGCCGCTGCAAAAGGAATACAGTATTATGCAATTACCGAACATGCTCCTACAATGCCCGGCACTTGCAAACCAATGTATTTTACAAACTTTCAAATCATTAACCGTAATGCCTATGGATTAAATTTAATGAACGGGACCGAGGCTAATATTATGAATGAGGAAGGTGAGCTAGACTTACCACCGCGCATACTCGCCCTGCAAGACATCGTCATTGTTTCAATGCACTCGCCAACTTACAACGGCGCCAAAGATCTCTCGTCGTGTACGTCAGCCGTGGTCAATGCTTTACGCAACCCCTACACACAGATTCTCGGTCATCCCGATGACGGGCAGTTTCCATTGGACTACGACCAAGTGATCGCCGTTGCTGCCGAGGAAGGCATTATCATCGAAGTTAATGACGCAAGTTTTTCCCCTTGGAGTTACCGTCAGAATTGTCGTGAGAATGCACATATTTATCTTGAACGCTGTGCCCACTATAAAGTTCCGGTCTTACTCAATAGCGATGCCCATTTTTATACTAAAACAGGATCTATTGACTATGCTTTAGAAATTGTCCAGGCTACCAACTTTCCTGAAGAGTTGATTCTCAATGACAAACCTGAGGTCTTTATGAATATGATCAACCGTCGTATTCAAGCTTGGGGCGGCAAACCGATCGTTTTTTAGGAGATCAATTATGAATACTACAACTCTTAATTTGACGCAATCTGATTTTGATCAATATCAATCCGAGATAGAATCTTTTTTGTCTGAATTAATTGCTGTCCCCAGTGTCAAAGGTAAACCGACGCCGGACGCACCTTTCGGTACAGACACTTTGCGCGCCTTAAATGTTTTCTTTGATCATGCGGAAAATTTAGGATTCAACTGCCACCATTTAGACGGTTACTGTGGGTATGTGGAATGGGGTCCCAAGGACGCACCAATCATCGCCGCCGTCTGTCATTTGGATGTGGTACCTGCCGGCACTTGGACCCGTGCATTCACTCCAGAAAAATATGGCAATAAACTCTATGGACGAGGCACCTGCGATGACAAAGGTCCAGCCGTCATAGCTCTGTATGCTATGAAAGCATTAAAAGATGCTGGATATCAACCCAAGCATCGCTTTCGCCTTATTCTAGGATTAGACGAAGAGTCCGGTTCTGCTTGCATGGTCTATTATCGCAACCACGCCGAACTCCCAATAGCAGCCTTCACCCCAGATGCAAGTTTCCCAGTTATCGCTGCAGAGAAAGGGGGACTTCATCTCAAACTTAAAATTCCCAACGAAACAACCACTGATGCGACCGGTCGGGATGCACAAATAACCCTGCGAGCTGGAACGAGAGCGAACGTTGTACCTGATGAAGCCCTTGTCGACATCGAGGTTGATCGGGCAACCGAGCAGTTACAATTCACAGGTAAAAGCGCCCATGCCAGCACACCTGATGCCGGCGAAAACGCCGTCGATAAGGCTATGGCCGAGTTGGAAGCTATAGGTTATAGTAACAACGCTATAGCGTTCTATAATGCCATGTTAGGTTTTGACCTTCGTGGTCAAAAATTGGGCATCGCCTGTAGTGACGACCGATCGGGGGATTTGACTGTAAATGTTGGTCTCGCCTATATGACTCCAGCAGCAGGAGAGTTTTTGTTGGACATTCGCTACCCAGTGACAGCAGATCACGAAAAATTAATTGCTACAGTTAAAGCTGCACTCGCACCCTGGAACGGTCAGTGCGAATGCCCGCACCATTCTCCACCCCTCAACTTGCCAGACGACCATCCTCTTGTTGCCACACTGAGTAATACTTACAATGAAGTAATGAATGCCACAGCAAAACCAATCGGCATCGGTGGCGGCACATACGCCCGAGCTCTGCCCAACACCGTTGCTTTCGGTCCTGTCTTCCCTGGTCAAGTCGTCAATGTCCACGAACCGGACGAAGCCGTTGACTTGGACTCACTGCTGAGAAGTGGCGTCATCTATGCCAGAGCATTTTATAAACTCGATCAAGTATACCAAGATTAGATAATTTATAAATAAGTCTTAGACAAGAAAAGATCCCTGGAGTAGCTACTCCAGGGATCTTTGAATTATTTAAACTGTGACTGACTGTCTTAATTGGAGACTTACTCTACTTCGGTATCTACCTCTTCGTCTTGAGTCTCAACTTCAACAGCCGCAGCCTCGTCTGTCGCTGTATCTTCTACAGTTTCTTCTTCGGTTTCGAGTACTTGCTCAGCTACTGCCTCAGCTGGTGTCATCTCGGAATCAACGTAAGATGTCGGTAGTTCTTCCTCGACCACTTCTTCTTCCGGAGGATTGAGCAGTTCATCCATCGGCTGTACATCTTTAATACTGATGCTGATCCTTCTCGTCTCATTGCTAACTTCGAGAACACGTGCTTGAACAATCATACCTTCTTCTAATACTTCGTCAGGTTTTGCCAGACGACGGTTAGAAATCTGAGATATATGGCACAGTGCATCCACACCATCGGCGATCTCAACGAAGGCACCAAACGGGAACATGCGAACAACTTTACCTTCGACAATTGTGTCTTCCGGGAAACGCTCTTCGATGTTTCTGTAAGGATCGTCTTCGATACGTTTATATCCTAATGAAATACGCTTACGATCTTTGTCAAAGTCTTTGACATAAACCTGAATGGTCTCACCAACTTTAACAATCTCAGACGGGTGCTTGATCCGTTTCCAAGACAATTCGGAAATATGAACCAGACCGTCTACGCCACCGATGTCAACAAAAGCCCCGAAATCGGTTAAGTTGCGTACAATACCATCATAAATATCGCCAACTTCGATCGTTGCCCAGACTTCCTTGGCCTTCTCTTTGCGCTCTTGATTAAGCAATGCGCAGCGAGAACCAGAAACGCGTAGGCGACGACGATCAGGATCAAATTGTGTGACGAGAATATCAAAAGTCATGCCGCGGTAAGGTTCTAAGTCTTCAACCGTACCCATCTCTAATTGGGTGCGGTGAATATAGATATCCACACCGCCATAAGATGCGATAACACCATCGCGAACGACATTGACAACTTTGATCGTGATCGGTTCTTTGTTGTTGTACGCTTCTTCGACCATATTGCGATATTTGACAAAGTCAACTTTCGCTTTGGATAGGCTGATTTCTTTGCCCATCTCAGTGGTGCGAATATTGCGAACGTAAACGTCAATTTTCTGTTTTGATTCGATGGCTTCGTCGAGGTCAAACTCCTCATCCATATCAAACTCACGACGCGGGATGCGACCTTCTGTCTTATCCCGAACATCAACATATACGAAGTCATCATCGTAGCGAACGATAACACCCTTGACGGTGGCACCGCGATGAAGCTGAGGAATATTGTCTATGAAGTCTGTAAAGCTGATATCACCTTCAGACTCTTCCCCGCCCACTTCTTCGACTTCTTCTGCTTCAGTTGATTGAACTTCCTCTGTTTCTGCTTCAGTTGATTGAGCTTCCTCTGTGGACTCATCTACACCGAAAACATCCTCCGTAGATAGAGTTGTATCTTGAGGTTCCGACGCATCGACTGTCGTAAGATCCTGTTCTGCTGTTTCTAATTGCTGCTCATCCAATGTTTTGTTTTCATCCATTCTGTGAAAAACCTCCATGATAATACTTTTGGGTGACGACGCACCTGCTGTGATGCCAATTTTCTTGTCGGAGAAATCCTTCTCCGCAAGCAGATCTTCAAGATCTGACATCTGCTCCACAAGGTGTGTCTCTCCACAACGGCTACGGCAGGTATCAAGAAGTTTCACTGTATTAGAACTGTGCTGACTACCAATGACGATCATCACATCTGACTGTGACGCAAGAAACCCGGCTTCCCTTTGTCTGCTTTCCGTAGCACTACATATTGTATCAAAAATATGAATTTTTTCAATTTTGTTATGTAAATTTTGCACGATATCACCAAAAACTTTGACAGAAAACGTCGTTTGAGCAACTAAAACCCATTCAAATTTGCCAAATTCCACAGATTCGGCTTCTTCCTGTGTTTGTATGATAACTGCACTATGTTCACATTCACCGTTAATTCCTATGATTTCCGGGTGCTTAGGATTGCCCACAATGATAATACGTTTTCCCGCGGCATAAGCCTCCCGCACAAGCTTGTGAATATGTTGAACATAACCACAAGTGCAATCTACAACGCGACACCCTGTAGCTTCGAGAGCCGATTTTTCCTGAGGTGTAATGCCGTGGGCACGGACGATAATCGTGCTGCCTGGCTCGGCATCTTCTATTCGATCCAGGATACGCATCCCTCGTTCTTTTAGTTCATCTATGACGATGCGATTATGAATCAATTCACCGTACATATAAATTGGCGACGCTGTAGGATTCTCTGCCGCTTCGTCTAAAAGCCTGTATGCAGTTTCCACACTGCGACGCACGCCAGCACAAAAACCGGCATGCTGAGCAAGTATTACCGTCAAGAGATTCCTCCGTTTCCATATTTGACCCGTTCCAAAATTGTTTTCTGTTTTGGTGTCAATTCATTTTCCGACAAAGCAATCTCACGGGGCGGTTCGATCTCATCCGGATGATCTATCATGTTGTATATATAATCCATCAAGCATTGTGCTTGATTGCTGACCGCTGAGCGATCATTGGGATCCTCTGGCGGACGCAAAAAGAAGGGTTTCCCTGCAATGACGGTGACCTTCGTGCCCACTTTAAACGTACCATCAATAGCCATCGGCATAATCGGCGTATTGAGTTTTCTCGCAAAGTGAAGCACGCCATCCTTCGGCTGATTCTGACGCTTCGCCTCCTCGCTTTTGATTCGAGTACCTTCGGGGAAAATAGCCACTAAGTGATTAGCTCTGATATGACCCATAATTTCGCGAACAGAAGCTACTCCCGGCTGATCACGATTGATCGGAATAGCTTCCCACCATTTTATGACAGGTCCTATGACCGGTTTGTCGAGCAGGTCATGTTTTGCCACAAAAAATACCCACGGTTTAACTTTCCAGAATATAACAGGAATATCATAATAACTGACATGATTAGCCACTATAAAAGCTGGACCACCGCGCGGCGTTCGCTCAGCACCAATAAACTTCATGCGATAAAGAATATGAGCCAGTATCAAGGACGCATTTTTCAGTCCATTGCGAAAAAATTGACTAATTTTTGAGGGCGGCGTGTACTTGGTCAGTTGTTTATTCTTTTGTTTCTTGGTCACAGATCTTCTCCTCATACAAGTTCAAGATCGTCCTGACAACGGTATCAATATCCATTTCTGATGTATCCACTCGGTACGCATCCGGTGTACAGACGAGAGGAGCAAATTCTCGGCTGCTGTCTTGCTGATCTCGGTAGGCTAACTCTTGTAAAACATGATCATAAGTGGTCGTCCCATCACCTTTATCCACAAGTTCTTTGTAGCGCCTCATGGCCCGCACTTCAGGTGTTGCTGTCAGAAAAATTTTTAATTCTGCTTGTGGTAAGACATAGGAGCCAATGTCTCGACCATCCATTACCACGCTGCGGTCGGCGGCAATCTCCCGCTGGAGAGCTACAAGCTTTTTGCGACAACAGGGCAAGACCGAAATATCTGAGGCCCATACCGACATTTCGGGCGTACGAATGGCCTCGCTGACATCCTCATCGTCTAAAAAGACCCTTTGCAGACCTGAGACAAAGCGAATATCCACTTTCGTATCATCTAACATTTGGGCAACGGCTTCCCTGTCCTGTAGATCCATATTTTGACGGGCAGCTTTAAGTCCGCAGGCTCTGTACATCGCACCCGTATCTAAATACAAAATATCAAGTTCCTTCGCTAAGTGCTTGGCGATCGTGCTCTTCCCTGCCCCTCCAGGACCATCGATGGCAATGGCGATCCGTTTTTTATGCATATTAAACCTTTCTAAATGCAAGATATTTTGTCTGACCATTAGACGGCCCGGTGTCCAAGTCCGATGGCAATTTCATTAAGATGCAATAAGCCTACGGCAAAAAAAACACAGACACAAATATGGTCACCTAGTCTGGCTACTCCGATCTTCCCACCGACGTTAAGACCAGTGGCTTTGTCCTTTAGCTGCATGATGGCCTCGTGAGCGGCACCTGCCACCGCTCCATGTTCACCGTGAGTGTCGCCGATCACTCCTTCTCGGCGAGCAGCTACCACAGCGCGCTCGATAATTTGAGAGATGGAATCAATATAATTGCCACCAAAATCAGTGGCAGCACTGACGATCTGTTCAGTCTTAAAGCTATCGATAAGACGGCGTTCGTCGGAACGCCCTTCCACCATTGCCAGGCGGATAGCGGCGATAGCTGCTCGTTTGCTGTCAACAGTTTTTGATGCCGTATTCCGATCTTTCATGATCTACCCCTACTTACTCAATCTTATAATCCACTATTGTTATTGACTTCATATATATCATTTTGACGCCAAATAGATTCTAATGTTTCCAAGTGTTCAGTTAACTCATTTTGGCGTTTAGCCGCTAGGGCAACAATCAATGCAGTTACCGTGCTAAACGGAACCGTTAAAGCATCTACAAAGGCAATCATGTCACTCGGCGCTAAGATCATGCAATCACTGTAATCTTTAAATGGATTGTCCCGCTTGTCGGTAATCATGATCGTAGATGCAACCGCTTTTTTGGCAAACTGTAAGGCCTTGATTAAAGGTGTCGCATAGCGAGGAAAACTAAGGGCAAGCAGGACGTCCTGGTCATTAATTGGAATCAGCTGTTCGATGATTTCGCTCGTCGAACTCGACGTGACCAATCGCACATCAGAGAAAATTTGATTCATATAAAAGTGTAAATAGGATGCCAGTGGCGCCGAACTACGCAGACCCAGAATATATATGCGTCGAGCATTGAGAAGAAGGTCCACAGCCCTATTAAATGTTTCATTGTCCCGCTGATGATAGGCACGGCGAAGCCGATCGCGGTCAGCGGTCAAAACTGCACCTAGTATATCCTCATTATTTTGTATAACATGAGTGGCCGCACGCATCCGTTCGGCGGCAGTCAAATGAACTCTCAAGTCATCTAGTAGCTGGCTCTGAAAATGAGGAAATCCAGAGTAACCTAGCTCTGTAGCAAAGCGAACAACAGTAGATTCACTTACCCCTGTTTCTCGACCAATTCGAGATGCCGTCATATAAGCAGCCTCTTCATAGTGATTCAAGATAAAGTCAGCAATAGACTTTTGACCTTTACTCAAGCCGCTATAAGTATTTTTAATTTGATCAAGGATCGATTCCACTTGAAACGTCTTCTTTCTGTTCTTGCACAGTCTGTTCAAGATCCTGCAGTGTACCGTACATCATTAGTTCCAAAGGCTCTAGTTCATCAATAGATGAAAGACCAACTTCTAAAAGAAATCGTTCTGTCGTGACAAATTGGGCCGGACGACCGGGTGCATCTAAGTAGCCGCTGACTTCAATCAGTCCCCGTTCGACCAATCTACCGATCACGTTGTCTGAATTGACACCTCGGACAGTTTCAATCTGGCTGCGGGTAACGGGTTGGTTGTATGCGACAACGGCCAGAGCCTCGTAAGCTGCCGGCGATAGTTTGGCAAATTTGCGCGGTTCAAACATCTTCTCTAAGGCGTTGCTCAACTCAGACTTAGTGGTTAGGCAATAACGGTCTTCCAGGCGACGAAGGCAAATCCCCGCCGCGTCATCAGCTTCTAATTTGGCCGCCAAATCAGCTAAAATAGCTGCTTGATCCGCTTCACTCAGTTCGGTGACACGACACAAGTGCTGCAACGACAGAGGTTCTCCGCTGACAAATAGAACAGCCTGTGTTAAAGCAATTTTATCGGCAGTTGTACCCTCTGGGTCTGTGTCTACATGTGCCCCAGTTTTTGAGTCTACATCTGCCCTACTGCTTTCCGTCCCAATTGTTAAATCATTATTGTCCGTTGCCATGATGCTCCTCAATTATAGTCTTTTGCCGTTTCGTTTAGCAATTCGCGCGAAAAAAAGGACTCATCATCGTTCTTTTCAGGAACGAATTCTATAGCAATCGGACTAAATGCGTCAACTTGATGAGCCCTAACATATTGCTTGCCAATGAGCTCCAGCAATGCCAAAAATCCTGTTACAATCTCTGTGCGCGAACTTTTAGCACCAAAAATTTCATTAAACCAAATACGACCGCGTCTTTTGACCACCTGCCAAATTTGGCGAATTTTACCCGGCAAACTCACATTTTCTCTTTTGAGTAGATAAGTCATCCGTTCACTCAAGTTTTGGAAGCGTTCGCCATTACGTTTGACGATTCCATCCACAGCTCGTTGAAATTTAAGAATATCGACGCTGTCATCGGCCTTTGGTAATTTTCTAGTCAACCCTAGGTCTTCTGGTAAAGAAGGTAGTTTTAACAAGACTCCGCTATATGTCTCGCGGCGTTGTGTCAACTCGGCTGCAATAAGTTTGCAGCGCCTGTACTCAAGGAGCTGCAAAATCAGTTCTTCGCGTGGGTCTTCCTCCCCCTCGCCATGATCTAATCTGCCCGTGGGCAAAAGCATACGGGACTTTATATGGATAAGAGTAGCCGCCATTACCAAAAAATCACTGGCAAGATCCATATCCAGCGCTTCCATTTTTTTCATATAGTCAAGATATTGACCGGTAATTTCCGAGATGGGAATGTCATACCAATTGTAGCGATGGCGTTCCATCAAATAGTGCAAAAGGTCAAGAGGACCATCGAAGGATCTAATATCCAGTCCATCCAATGCACTGTCCGACGGCGAAGATTCCGCCGATGTCATTATTGTATTAGTTGTATTGACAATCTTTGTAGACATAATTTAATAATCAATATGCATTGCCTGAAGCACTTCCTGCATTGTGGTGCTGGCAATAGATCTTGCCTTGACAGACCCTTTCTCTAACAAGTCTCTTAAATAGGGGCGATGATGTGTCAGCAAATCCGTACGTTTATCATAGATCGGGGTGTGCCACTCCGCCACTTTTTCATGTAGTGCACGCTTGCACTGGACACAGCCAATTTTGCCAGCTTTACAAGCTTGTTCGACCTCCTCCACCTTTTCAACGGTATTAAATAATTTCTGATATGCAAACACTGTACAAATGTCTGGATGTCCGGGATCATCCTTGCGGATGCGAGCTGGATCTGTCTTCATATTCATAACTTTTTTGCGGACCGCTTCCGGCTCTTCTCCGAGGGAAATTGTATTATTATAACTCTTTGACATTTTGCGCCCGTCTGTACCGGGCAGGATTTTTGCCTTCGTCAGCAGGGCTTGAGGTTCAGGAAAAATTTGCGTTTCATAAAGCGCATGCAGGCGACGCACCATCTCGCGCGCCAATTCTAAGTGGGGCAGCTGGTCTTCACCCACAGGAACAAATTCGGCTTTGTACAATATAACGTCGGCCGCCATCAAGCAGGGATAGCCGAGAAAACCATAAGTCGTTATTTCTTTCTCAGACAGTGCCTCCAGCTGTGCTTTATATGTGGGACAGCGCTCTAGCCATGAAAGAGGGGTCATCATGCTCAGCAAGAGATGCAGCTCAGCATGTTCTTTGACATGGGACTGCAAGAAGATATTGCAGCGTTCTACATCTAAACCGCAGGCCAAGTAATCGGCCATTAAGTGTTCTATATTTTCTTTTAATTGCGTAGTGTCCATATAGCCCGTCGTCAATGCGTGCCAATCGGCTATAAAGTAATGGCAGTCATATTGATCCTGCAACTGAACCCAATTTGCTAAGGCTCCAAAATAATTTCCAATATGAATATCACCGGTCGGACGAATGCCTGACACTATGCGCTTCTTGTTCATGTATCTTTACCCCTTTGTTTTAGTTAATGCAACTTACTTTTATCTACACCGTTTACTATCAAAAGCTAATTTTTATTGATAGGTTTCTTGTGAAGTCTTGTCACTCTTCAGCCTTCAATTTAATACTTCGATTCTACTAAAATAGGTTAAAGAAGCGATCCAGCGGCCAACGAATTAAGAATGTGAGTGGCCAACGGATCACACCCATTATCCGCCACAGTGTGGTCGGAAAGAATATGACTAAAATTAAAAATCCAATGCCAATATAACGCTCGTACTGATACATCTTTATATTAATGCGATCAGGCAGAAAAAAGCCCAACACCTTAGATCCATCAAGAGGTGGAATCGGTAATAAATTGAAGACGGCTAAATTTAAGTTGAGGACAAACATCATCTCCAACAACAATTGGACGACCAAAATGATCCTACTCCCCGTATTTCCTACCGATCCACTTGTAGTTTTGTTTAGAACCGTAAAAAAGACCCCTCGCAAAAAGTAACTAATAAAAGCCAGTATGATATTAGACACCGGTCCTGACAAAGCGACTTTAAACATGCCACTTTTCTGCGAATGTTTGCGATCAAAGTTTACGGGATTGACTGGTACAGGTTTAGCCCAGGCGACGGGCGCACCCAGCATAATAAGTGCGCCGCCGATTGGCGTCAAATGGGCTAATGGATTCAATGTCAGGCGACCCGATCGCAGAGCGGTGTCATCGCCTAGGCGACTTGCCATCCAGCCGTGGGCGCATTCATGCACCGACAGGGAAAACATCAATACAACTGCTCGGACGAGCCATACCATGACGGTTTCAAATGTCTTAGGTTGAGTTAAAAATGGCATATAGGTTCTTTCCTCCGCAACTGCGACTATGCGGAATGTACAGCTACCGCCAGTCGACAGGGTTCTCCATTCAATGTCCAATCTTTGCCTTGTGCCTCGGGAGCCTCACCTTTAGTCAGGCTGACGGCTAGTACCTCGCCGGCGATTTCGTCGCTATAATTAGCAAAGACCGATTCAATGCGACTGCTACCACTGTACCAAACATCGATGCGGTCAGACACTTCAAAATCAGCATCTTTACGCATATTTTGCAGTTTGCTGATAATCTCTCTGACAAATCCTTCGTCAAGTAATGCTTCTGTCAATTTAAGGTCAAGGGCCACAGTCAGTTCGCCTTCGCTTTCCACAGCAAAGCCTTCCACTTGCCCCGTCTCAATAATCAATTGTTCTTCGGTGAGCTGGAAGGTTTCACCGGCAGATTCTACTGTTACATGACCTTCACTCTTTAATTCTGCCATAGCTTTGCGTCCATCTAATTCACCCAAAGCCTTTGTCACACCGGGCAGTTTTTTGCCCAATAAGCGACCAAGTACCCGCAACTGGGGTTTAAAATTATAATCTTCCAATTCAGCTGTATCATCTACATAGCATAACGCTTTGACATTCAATTCATCTTTCACGATATCGCTATATTCGATCGGCAACTGCTGTTCAGCCTTGACCAACATACGGCTCAGAGGTTGTCGGTTTTTGATACCAGAATTATTGCGGGCGGCACGTCCCAACACGACAAGACTCCGCACGAGTTCCATATTTTCTTCCAACTCAACATCAATCAGGTCTTCCTGACAGACGGGGTAGCTGCAAAGGTGCACACTCTCCGGTACATCCTGACCGACACTGCGGACCAAATTCTGATAGATCATCTCAGCAATATAAGGTACGAAGGGAGCGGCCAAGCGGATCACCGTCTCCAAGGCGGTATATAAGGTCATATAGGCATTGATCTTGTCTTGTTCCATGCCCTCGGCCCAGTAACGCGACCGGTTGCGGCGCACATACCAGTTGGACAATTCATCAACGAAATTTTGTAATTTACGGCCCGCAGCGTAGATATCATAGCGTTCAAGCCCGGCATCTACTTCTTTTATTAAGGTGTGGAGGCGAGACAACAACCAACGGTCAATGACCGGCAATTTTTCCACCTCAAGCTGATATTCGAAAGGATTAAACTTGTCAAGGGAAGCATACATAATATAGAACGCATAGGTATTCCAAAGAGTTCCCATGAATTTATTTTGTCCCTCTTTGACGGCCTCTTCGGAATAGCGAGAGGGAAGCCAGGGCTGACTGTTTGTATAAAAATACCAGCGCACGGCATCTGCACCCAAGCTATTTAGAGCGTCCCAAGGATCTACGACATTACCTTTATGTTTAGACATCTTGACGCCATCTTTGTCCATGACCAATCCCATGACAATGACATTCTCATAGGGTGAAGGCAAGCCGAGGGCGGTGGCAATCGCCATCAAGGAATAAAACCAACCCCGGGTCTGGTCCAACGCCTCAGAAATAAAGTCTGCTGGGAAATGTTCTTCAAAACGTTCTTTATTTTCAAATGGATAGTGATATTGAGCATAGGGCATGGCACCAGAATCAAACCAACAGTCGATCACTTCAGGCACCCTTTTCATGTCTTTGCCACACTCTGGACAAGTGACATGTACCCTATCAATGTAAGGTTTATGCAGCTCGATATCATCGGGACAGTCGGATGATCGTTCTTTCAACTCCGCAATCGAACCGATCAGATGGCGATGCCCATCAGGACATTCCCATACCGGCAGCGGTGTCCCCCAGTAGCGCTCTCTGGACAATCCCCAGTCCACGACATTTTCTAGAAAATTGCCAAAGCGACCGTCCCTAATATTGGCAGGAAGCCAGTTGACTGCTCTGTTGTTTTCGAGCAGTTTGTCGCGCACTGCTGTCATGCGGATGAACCAACTGTGACGGGCATAGTAAATTAAAGATGTGTCACACCGCCAGCAGAAGGGGTAATTATGTTCAAAGCGACTGGCGCGAATGAGTTTTCCTTCATCATGCAGTTTTTCGATGATCCCCGCGTCAGCTTCTTTGCAGAACTGTCCGGCAAAATCCGTTACTTCTGGTGGCATCGTGCCGTCATCCTTGACGAGCTGAACAAAGGCTAGATTCTCTTGATTACCAATGCGGCTGTCATCTTCACCAAAGGCAGGTGCAATGTGAACAATACCGGTACCGTCGGACATGGTGACATAGTTGTCGGCGGTGACAATAAACGCCTTGCCTCCGTGTTCTTTAATTAATTCTGTGGCATAGGGCAGGAGTGGCTGATAAGTCTTGCCGGCTAGATCTCGTCCCACCATCTCTTCTAGAATTGAATATTTTGTCTCTTCGCCAAAGACATCTTTAATTAAAGCTTTGGCAAGGTAATAGCGTCGCTTGGTAACACTGTCGTGGTCGTAGGCATTGTTATCTTCAGCGTGATGGTTACAGCCACAGGTATGACGATCTTCTTCAACCTCTACAAGCACATAAGTTTCGCTGGGATTCACACACAAGGCGACGTTAGAAGGCAGCGTCCAAGGTGTCGTCGTCCAGACCGCAAAGTAGGTATTGGCTTCGCCTTCCACCGCAAAGCGAACATAGACAGAGGTATCTTCCACATCTTTATAGCCTTGAGCTACTTCGTGACTTGACAGAGATGTGCCACAGCGTGGGCAATAGGGCACAATTTTATGTCCTTTATAAAGTAAGTCTTTCTCCCACAATTGTTTTAGAATCCACCAAATTGTTTCGATATACGTGTTGTCATAGGTGACATAAGGGCGTTTCATATCTCCAGAATATGCAACGCGCTCAGACATTTCTTCCCACTCATCTTTATACGTCCAAACACTCTCTTTACATTTATTAATGAAAGGCTCCACGCCATATGCTTCAATTTGATCCTTGCCATCAATGCCGAGCATTTTTTCTACTTCCAGCTCTACTGGCAGACCATGGGTATCCCAACCGGCAATAAATTCCACATTCTTGCCCTTCATACGATGAAAACGGGGCAATAGATCCTTAATCGAACGAGTCAAAACATGACCAATATGGGGTTTGCCATTGGCCGTCGGCGGACCATCATAAATGGTAAATGTAGGACCATCGGGATTCTGTTCTTGCAGCTGATCCGTCAGGTTGATGTCGCGCCAAAAAGCGAGCACATCTTCTTCACGCTTTACAAAATTTAGGTCTGTACCAACTTTTTTGTACATCGACTGTGTCATAATTTCATCCTCAATTTTCTTAATTTAGCAACAGCTTTAACTTAAATAATTTTACTTCTATATGATCGCGCCAGAGTGTGGCTGTCGAGTTATGCAATGGTAATTATGTTCGGCAATAAAGTGGTCTAGAGTTTATCGCGTTGACTAATAGTAAACATATACTGCCCAAAAGCTCGATAAACATAAAAAACGTCCCTCAACGGGACGCCATTCAGCGCGGTGCCACCCGTGTTATCCACTACTCAAACCTACACAACTTCCACAGCTGTGACCAGACATCATAGTCGGGATATCTCGTCTATGCTAACGATGCGCTCCTACAGAGACACCGGCCACAGTTACACAACTGAATAGAAAATCAGCCTTCACCTCGGCAACTCGCGGGGGATATTGAATATCGCTGCAGCACGCCCTTCCACCATCTGACGCTCGCTGTAGCCCGTGGCGATACTTAAAACCCGGTCTTTGTCATTAGAGCATATAATACGCTCTTTGTCGTCACTTGTCTAGTTTACGACAGTCGTTGTCGGTCAACAACCAGAACGTAATTTTACTTTTAAGGTATATCGTTGGCAAATTTAAGGAAATTTTAACTCAACCCGCTCGCCGTCCTTAGAGACGACAGTAGCAGGGAAAATTTGCTGTAATTCAGTTAAATATTGTGCCGGATCTGGGTTGGCTGGACTGAAGTGTGTCAACCATAGTAGTTTAGCCTCTGCGGCAGCTGCAATAACAGCAGCATCCTGCATCAACATATGACTTTTTTCATATAAACGTTCTCGCTCAGCCAGATCACCGTACATCCCCTCGCAGATAAAAAGATCAGCCTTGTGCGCCCGTTGCACGATACCATCAAATGGCCTTGTATCGGTACAATATACTACTTTGATGCCCGGTCGCGGCGGACCTAACACATCTTCAGAACGCCATGCTTCTCCCTGAGGACCAATGACATCCTGACCCTGTTGGAGCAAATTCCAATAGCGCACCGGAATATTCAGGCGTTCGGCCGCAGCTGCATCAAATTCAGGGTAGCGCTGTACTACAATAGTATAACCAAAACAGGGAATGCGATGTTGCAACAAAAATGGAGCCACAGTCATATCACCGATTTGAAAAATGGGATCACAGTCCAGGGGAACGGTCGCCGGTGGCAACTCCATGACATTTAATTCATAGGGCAAATAGGGCACGATGACTTTCAGGCATTTGACATAAGCTGCAATCGGTGGAGGACCAATTATAGTTACAGGTTCAGAGCGCTCGGTGGCGGCTATCATGAGCAAAAGACCAGGCAACCCAGAAACATGATCTGCGTGCATATGTGTAATTAAAATTAGACCAATATCAAAAGCGCTGATTTTTTGGCGACGCAAGGCAACCTGGGTGCCTTCCCCACAGTCAACCAAAATAGTGTAGCCACCGCAACGACATGTCATAGTGGCCAAATGTCTTTCGGGCAGAGGCATCATTCCCCCCGTTCCCGGTAAACAAACGTCGAGCATTCGCCCTTCTCCCATTCAGATTATTTGCCACAGTAATACAAACAAGGAACAAAATGTAAATCCTTAACGGCAAAACAGTTTGTCTTTATGTTACTATATGGACTATTTTTAGTTAATAAAAATTTACACAACCATTTTAATTAAAAATAATTGGACTGGTAAATTAGCAATCTACAAGTTACAATAGTTCGATGTGTAAAACTTGCAGTCGTATCTGACACGGAGAGGAAAATGTTATCTAAATATTTAACTATATTTTTTATATCAATGGTACCCATTATCGAATTGCGTGGCGCTATTGTATATTCTCAAGCCATCGGGCTGCCCCTTTTACAATCTTACATTGTCTGTATATTAGGAAATATGATCCCTGTTCCGATCATTTATCTATTCGCTCGGAAAGTCTTGATCTGGGGATCGGATAAAAAATACATTGGTCCCATTTTTTCCTGGTTTTTAAATAAAGGTGAATACCACGGTGACCAATTGATGAAAAAAGCTGGTCGCGGTCTTTTTGTCGCACTTTTCTTGTTTGTTGGCATACCTCTGCCGGGCACGGGGGCCTGGACCGGCACTCTGGCAGCGAGTATTCTTGACTTTGATTTCAAATCAACGGTTTTAGCAGTGATGTGTGGTGTACTTTTGGCAGGTATCATCATGGGTCTAGCTAGTTTTGGCGTTTTTTCTTTTCTATAAACTGACCAATCCCAAGACTGCAATAAAATAAGTTAACTTCGCTTAAATCAAAATTCTATTGCTTATATAAAATTAATTGGAGGCACCGCCGCGGTTTCTAATTCTTCATAAAAGTGAAGCAGATCCCCCGCTATGGTGCCTTCTCAATTTTATTTTAATTTCTAACGCGGTCCTAATGCATGAGCACGTTTAACAAATCAGCTATCCTGGTCTCCGCCTTTTGCATCCACCTGCTGAATCTGCTTTTTAAAGTCATTGCCTCGAGCTGCAAAGTCCCTGTAGACATTATAACTGGAAGCGGCCGGTGAGAGCAGACAAATGCGACCTTGTCTTGTGTGAGCAAAAGCCTGTTCGACTGCTTCTGCCATAGATTCTGCGCGAATATAATTTTGTTTTTTCTGTGCGTCATCACCCCAACGCAACTCCAATTGTTCGACGATTTTATGACCGGTATCTGGCATGCCGATAATGGTATTTAAGTCGCTTGCGGCGATAAAATCTACAAACGCTGTATAATCTAACCCCCGATCCATTCCACCAATCAAAAGGGTGTCGACCCGTTCCAGAGTGGTCACTGCCAATTCTGTTGCGTGGGGAATGGTAGCAATAGAATCATTATAGAAATCAATGCCAGAAAATCGACCGACATATTCAAGGCGATGAGGCAGTCCTTCAAAGTTCTCCGTTGCCACTTTTATACCTGCGGGACTGCCCCCATTAGCAATAACTGCGGCACAGGCCAATGCCACATCACATTTTTGGTGAATGCCTTGAAGTGCAGGATTGTCACCAAATGCAATCATTTTCTCCCAGGTCCGCTCCTCAACAGGAAGGGTTAAATCAAGGCGACGCACCTCATGTTCATCATAAGTATAGAGACCGGCAATGACAGGTTCTACAGTGACAGGATCGCCAAACTCTGCCGTCCGGTCGGCAATCAAGTCATTTAGTAATTGGACTGCGTCGTTGACATATTCGATGTGACCATATTTTACGCCAATTAACTGCCCCTTCAAAAGCGGCAACGAGCGGGAGACTACGCCCTCGTCATCAAGATTTAAGACTGCATAATCAGATT
This sequence comes from Clostridiaceae bacterium, assembly GCA_012520525.1. Lineage (GTDB taxonomy): Bacteria > Bacillota > Clostridia > Saccharofermentanales > Fastidiosipilaceae > JAAYOA01. The sequence goes on from JAAYOA010000071.1 coordinate 31,346, forward strand.
CATTCTGAAACCTCAGAATATTCAATTTACACTCTATGTACTCATCATAAGAGCGATAATGGTCTAGATGTTCCTGATAAAAATTGGTAATAATAGCGACATGGGGAGAAGCCTGCATAAATTGAAGTTGATGAGAGGAAAGCTCGAGCGCTATCCCTCCTGCCGGCAACAGATCGTCATATCGCTCCATAACAGGTACACCAATGTTACCTAAAATGGCTGTTTCTAACCCCCCCGCCCGGAGCATCTCAGCCACGAGTTTTGTAGTGGTTGACTTTCCCTTGGTACCGGTTACGCCGACAACCGCCTTACTCGGTCCATAGCGCAAAAGAAGATCGGTCTGCCCTGTCACTTCTACGTCGCCAAACGCAGCCAGTCGTCCACTCTGAGGAGGTGTCTCGGTATATTCTTTAAACGATATACCAGGGCTCTTAAAGACCAAATCATACTCTGTTAAAGCAGCTAAATAGTCTGGTCCGGTGTGGATCGCAACGCCTAACAAATTGACAATCTCTGGATCGATTTCAACTTCACGGATATCTGCCACTCCGATGGCAGCAGGATTAATTTCCTCGTAATGGAGGTAAAGCCAATCCAAAGTCGAGCGTCCTTCTCTGCCATACCCTAACAATAAAATACGTTTACCTGTCAAATAATCTGTCAACTCCGGCCAATTCATCCCCTCAATATAAGGTATAAATTCCCCAGGCACGCAGTTACTGTGAAAAGCGACCAGGGGGTGATCTCTTCCTGCGCTATTGTAGGGAAAACCATCTCGATCCAATTGCACCTCAGGAAACAATCCCCGGCGACACTGATCTAAATAACGCGCCAATAGAACGGGCAGTGGACGATCTCCCGTCAAATCTGCCGGAAGATTATTGCGCCGCGGATGCCAATAGCGCAACAGTCTATTGACTGCAAATCTCACTTCACCGACGGTGCCCACACATTCAAAAGCTTTGACAGGCACGGCACCGACCAGCTCGTCCATAACATCAATCAACTCTCCACCGTCAAAAATATTTTTACCAAAAATAGCAGTCAAACGATCAAGTCCAATAAAAGGAGCGAGGATCAGTGCGATGAATAGACATTTTGCACAATGACCACACCAAACATTCTTTTTGCTGCCAGCATTACAGGACCGAAAGGTCGAAAAATAAGCGGCATAGCGAGAAAATTCCCGTGCGATGCAAAGCTCGTTAAACGGTCGCAAGAGACTAAAGTAACGGATGGGCAAACCGATCTCTGATTCACAGTAAGACTGAAACGCCACTTCAAATGTTGAAGTTTTACTAAATTGATGATTGATGCCTGTTCCGGGCACACTGGCTTCGTCAGCTGATGCCTCATTAGATAATACAATGGCGTCGGCACCGCATACATAAGCCACGTAGAGACTTGTAAACGCAACGACCGCAGAAAAAGGTGTGTGTCCATTGAGGAATCCTCGGGCATTTAATTCTAGCAATCTTTGATCCAATGTACGTCTGACAAAAATGCTGCGATGTTCACCAAAGCCAGCAATCCTCATACATGCTCTAGCTGCCGGGGTGGGATTAATACCGAAGACCAGACCATCACTCTGGCGGGATTTCAGTCGTTCTAAAGTGACGACGGAATCCTTGCCACCACCTACAGGAATTAAATGCCGTCCCTGACTCTGCCAATCTGTTGTTTTCAAACAGGACCTAAATTCAAACAACGCCCCATTTTGCTCCGATATGTATTGACGCTCTTCGACCAATACAGTCGGATCTTGCACAACATCAAACCTTAAATCTGGTGCCGTCGGCAAGATTTCTATATCCATAAATGTATCCCTCTGAGGTGAGATACCATTAAGATAGAAAAATTCACCGAGACCACCGAAATAGAGATCTTTCCACCATTCCACCTCCGCCGAACTAAGCTTTCCTGCTGCAATCAACACCCGAGGGGAACAAGTAGCCTTCCAATAACTGATGAGCTCCACCATGCCCATATAGAAGGCAAGACGACGAGCCACAGGAGAAAGGGGATCATAGACCGCAGTAGCCGCACAAAGGGGAATTGCCAATTGGGGGCGAAATCGTGTCAATCCGACGATTTCAAAGTCCCACCGAATTTCAACCGTAGCATCAACTAATGATAAATCAAAGCTGTGAAAAATAAATTCTGGATATTCTAGACGCAGCTGTTCAAACTGATTCATGTAACGCCTCTCTACCTTTCTGTAAAAAAATCGTCCGCCCTATGTCTAGACACTTGAGCGAACGATTTGCTGGTGCAGATATAAGTAGGTTTATTATACCAATATCCACCGATCTTCTTATTTATTTAGTTTAAATGCTTTGTATCACTATTGCTTAAAGTAGTTTGATGGGAAACGATATTACGTCGTCTTCTTCGATAGACCTGGTGACAATCGTTTTTCTAGTTGACCTAGAAGTACATCAATAAGGATGGCCATGATAGCTGTAGGCACAGCACCTGCAAGTATAATCGATGAACCGCCAGCCACATTGATACCCCGAGAAATAATGTCACCGAGTCCGCCAGCTCCGATAAATGTACCGACAGCAGTAATACCAATACCAATAACTAAAGCGTTCCGAATACCGCCCATGATGACAGACAAAGCAAGAGGCACTTCAACTTTTAGGACTCTTTGCAGCCGGGTCATGCCCATGCCTTTGGCTGCATCTAAGAGGGGCTCAGGCACACTTAAGATGCCTGCGCAGGTATTCTTCAGAATAGGTAAGAAGGAATACAGCGCAACTGTTGCAATAACTGTCTGAACACCCAATCCCAGACCAATCATAAGGATCGACAACATAGCCAGTGACGGCACTGTCTGAATCACATTAGCTATACCGATCAAAGTCGCCGATAAGCGACGCTTACGGGCAATAATAATACCTAGAGGAATAGCAACGATGGCCGCAAATAATACGCCGTAAATTGAAATCAAAAAGTGGCGGAAGAATTGCTGCATCACATAGGAGCTGTTGACCTTAAAGTAATCTATAAATTGTGAGAATAATGAGGTTGCCGCAATAATCATGACGGATCTTCACCTCCTGCGAAATAATTATTTTCTTCTAAGAACTGTTGAGCGACAAGATGAGGTTCAACTAAATCTTCATCGCTGGTTCTATTTAATGACTGCATAGTCGATGTATCGATTTTACCGATCATTAAATTGATGATGTCATCTAACTCTGGATGTTCTGCCAACGCCTGATGGGTCACAACAGGACAGGCATCATACGCCGGGAACAATTTACGGTCATCCTCTAGAACAACTAAATTGTAGCTGTCGACACGGCCGTCTGTGGTATAACCCAACACCACATCCATTTCACCAACACTTAGAGCATTGTAAACGAGTCCAATCTCCATTGGCATGACGTTTTTAAAATCAAAGCCATATATACGTAGAAAATCGTTGTAACCGTCTCCTTCACGCTCCAACCATGACGTGTCTACACCGGCATCAAATGTATCTGCATAAGCTTCCAGATCGCTGACCGTTTGAATATTGTACTGCTGTGCAGTTTCTTCGGTAATCATAAATGCATACGTGTTTTCAAAACCATATGAATCATACCACTTGGCATCAAAGAGTTCGTCATAACCCTGTTGTACTTTTGCCATAGCAATATCTGGATCCGTTTCTGGTTCAAATCCCAGTTCGCCTGTAATCGACGTTCCGGTGTACATGACAGCCGAAATGTTGACGTTACCATACATAAATGCCTGGTGAATTAATATAGACGAACCTAAATTATTGACCGTTGAAATGTCCTGATCCGGCATATAGTGTTGAATCATCTGTCCAACTACTTCCAGCCATAATCTGACGTTCTGTTGTATTTCCACTGGCGATTACTATACCTTCCCGCGAGACACTGGGTTCTAAACCGGGGAGTGCACAACCACCAGCTGCTAATATGCTTAGTGTCATAACTCCTGCAATCGCGACAACGCGCAGACGACGCAGTTTAGATTTTATTTTTTTAAACATAGTTTTTATCATGTCGACTTCACCTCCCGCAATACTCGAGGTGTCAGGGCGCGCTCAAGACGTCCCAATAGGAAGTCTATTATTAAAGCCATCAGTGTGATCGGTATCGTACTAATAACAATTAGCGGTGGCATATAGTTGTTCAGACCGGTAAAGATAAGATCACCGAGTCCCCCCGCTCCTATATATGACGCCAAGGTCGTCCAAGCAATGACATAGACCGCTGACAGTCTAATTCCAGCCATGATGACAGGGAAACCTAAAGGTAGTTCCACTTTGATAAGTGTCTGAAAACTGGTCATTCCCATACCCTTGGCAGCGTCAATCAAGTTGGGATCGACACCCGTGACACCGAGATAGGTGTTGCGCAGGATCGGCAATAATGAGTATATAAACATCGCCATGATAGCCGGCGGTTTTCCAACACCCATAAAAGGAATCATGATGGCAAGTAGTGCCAATGAGGGTACTGTCTGTAAAACAGAAGCCAGTCCCACTACTACATTGGCAATTTTGGGCACTCTAGTAATAAGAATCCCAATGGGAACTGCTACTAGGATGGCCAATAGGAGACCCAACATCGATATGTATAGATGTTCGCCAGATTTATAGAGCAAATCACTTGCATAATGTTGTAAGACTTCAATCATTTAAGATCACCCCCAGCAGTCACGGCAACCTGATCGGCTGCAGGCTCCTGGGATTCAGTTTCTTCAAGTACTTGTTGCAGTTCGGGCGGTACACTGTCGTCGGTCGGAGTCGTCTGTACAACATCAGGAACTACGATTTCAGCTGTCTCTTCTTCATTCCAGACACTGTTGTAAATACTCTCCACAACCGCCGCACGGGTCATGATACCTGTAATGCGATATTCAGCATCAACTACCGGCAAGTTACGATAACCAAGTTTCATAATTGAATAAATGGCATCCCGAATCTTGGTATTCTCCGGCACATAAACACAGGTCTTCATCAAATCAGTCAACGGTTCATTGTGACGACCGCGCTGATCAATATCAAAGACGTCGACAACACCAAGTAGTACACCGTCATCATCGGTGACGAAGATCGAGTCAACTCTGTGTTCACGCATCTTTGACAGAGCCTGCAACGTGCTTTGATTTTTATTGATCGTGACAGGATAGCGATACATAATTTGGTCCACAGTCTGAGTCGTAGAGCGAGCTTGATTCATACGATCTTCACCCAAAAAGTCTTCTACGAATTTATTAGCCGGATTCAACAAGATATTATCCGGGGTATCAAACTGTATCAATTCACCTTTATCCAAAATAGCAATGCGGTCAGCCAACGACAGGGCCTCGTCCATATCATGGGTAACGAAAATAACCGTCTTGCCCATCTCCTGCTGCATTTGCTTGATCAGCGTCTGCAGCGAATCCCGGGTAATCGGATCCAAAGCACCAAAGGGCTCGTCCATCAAAATAATATTCTGATCAGCAGCAAGGGCGCGAATAACACCAATTCTTTGTTGCTGACCGCCGGACAATTCGCTGGGATAGCGATCTAAATAGGATTCAGGCATACCAACTCGCTCCAAAAGTCTCAGAGCCGTCTCACGCTGTTTATCTTTGTCCCATTTCAAGAGTTTTGGAACCATTGTTATGTTGTCATAAATGGTCATATGTGGCATCAGACCAATCTGCTGGATGACATACCCAATGCGGCGACGCAACTCAACAGCGTCCATCTTTGCTATATCTTTCCCATCGATCAAAATACGACCGTTGGTGGGTTCAATCATTCGGTTGATCATCCGCATACAGGTCGTCTTACCACTCCCTGATGTGCCAATAAAAACGATGAATTGACCTCTTTCAAATGACATGTTGATATCTTTGGCTGCCACTTGATTGCCAGGATAAACTTTACTGACATTCTCAAACTCAATCATACTTTCTCCTTCGCTGCACCTCGACCATAAGTTAATTGTTGATAAATTATAGTTTGCATTTTATATATGCACACACTTAATTCTTCTGTATTTTTATTTTTTGCACGCTTCTACCTACAGTATCGAACAACTGCGAAAACCATTATAGATTAAACATGGACGAAATCTGACCCTCGGCCCCATGCCTTCTCTAGTCAGTTCTGAAATAACGATGTCAGTTGGTCGAGGCGGTATGACAGCGGAAATAACCGACATCGCATATAATCACAGAATCATCAGTCATTCACGATTTGTAATGCAAAACAAAACAAACCCCAATGTGCATGCTGGTAAATTAATTATTACATAGAAAAAAACGCCTGTAAAAACTGGTACGCAAAAAATTAACAATTTTAACGAAATCTTTAATACTTCACCTATGCATAATTGACAAATTTTTTTTAATTTTAATTCGTTTTTTCTATATTATTTCTAATAATTTTGTATTTTTTGTATAAATAATAAATTTTTTCAAATTATTATCGAATTCATAAGCTACCGTTTTAATCAGTTTAGCTACTGGTACAGCAGTGCAATAA
>JAAYOA010000072.1 GCA_012520525.1 Clostridiaceae bacterium
AGGAGCTGGTGTTGGCATCGGAGTTGGAGGAGCAGTCGTGGCACGGAATTGATCATCGTCCCAGTCGTCATCATCCCGGTCGTCGTCCCGGTCATCATCCCAATCGTCGTCCCAGTCATAATCCCGATCGTCGTCCCGGTCATCATCCCAATCGTCGTCCCGGTCATCATCCCGATCATCGTCCCGGTCATCATCTGCACTAGAATCGATCTCATATTTAATGATTTTTCCTGTTCGTGCATCTATATCTAATTCATAGTTAACACCGTTGGCAATGAATTCCAGTTCATAAATCGGACGTCCATCGTCCAAATCATATTCTTTATCTTCAAAAACTGCCGTACTAGCAGCAATGCCCGTCTGTTTTAATGCGATTTCAGTTGCTTTTTCCAGTGTAATATATGGTGAGCGCTCGCCATTTTTGCTGTAACTTATATCCCAATCATCATCATCAATCAGCGTAACACCATTTGAACGATTCAATTCCTTTAACGCATCTTCCACCCCTTCTTGCAGTCCTATCAAAAATTCTGGATTAGGCATTATTGACTTAGACTCTAACTCAATAATCAAGTTTTGCTTGTTCATTTCTGTTTCTTCAATCAAATATCCTTCTGCATCGATCAGTTTTACAAGATCTGCCATAACGTTAGTTGTAGATTTGCCGATATAGTCTTTGTAAGATTTAGCTATTTCTCGACCATCTTCATTTCTACCCTCGATCGCCGTAACATTACCTTCGTCGTTGTACGCCACCGAAATTTCGGGATTCACACGCAAAGCTACACTGCCGATTCTTTTAGAAACGGCTTGGCTGTCGCTGTTCTTTTCAGTAGAATTGCCGCAGCTTGCCAGCAAAATCATAGTGCCAGCCAAGGCAACAGCAAGTAATGATTTAATCTTTCTTGTGAACATTCTGCACACCCCTTTTTTACTGTAATCATTTTACTCTGTTAAACTTATTTTCATGTGGATAAGAGTCGTTTTCCTCTCATTGACAGAGTACGCAGGTGAAACAATTCAAACCGGGGTCGTTTATATTTTATTTACAAATTCAATCAATTTTTGAGGCTCGCGCTTGTTTTATAATTTTCTATAGTCTCCATAAATTCCATTTGAGTTCTTAATCTAAGCATCTCCTTTAGATCATATTTAACTTTTCCGAATCAATCCTCCGGCTCCGTTCAGTGTGCCATTAAAATATTCAGCTAAATCAAAAATACAAAAACGCTGCCGTTTACAGCAGCGTTTTATAGTTTCTTTTAAACAACTAATATATTAATCGTCGTCCTCCTGATCGTCATCATCGTCATCATCCCAGTCATCATCGTCCCAATCATCATTGTCCTCTGTCGGCACAGGCACTGGTACTGCGGTTGTAGAAGTAGTCGGCGCAACTGTTGTAGTCGTAGGTGATGCCGTCGTAGTTGACACTATTGTTGCTGTCGTCGTAACAACTGGAGTTGTCACAACCGGCGCGGGGGAGGTCGCAACAGAACTCGTTGGTCTAGTCACATCCGTCATTTCCTTTGTTTTAGTCGTTTCAGCCGGAGGAATCGTCTGCTTCTCCGTTGTCGAAGATTCATCAGTCGCGGTATCCTCCCAGCGTTCGATGCGAATCGACAGATCAGGGTGCTCCACAACATAGTGATTTAACGCGCCTCGGAACTCCAAACCATACTTTTGAAAAGCTTCATCATCCTCTGTGTCCAAGAGAATAACGACTTCACCATCCTCAGACAAAAATCCAAACGATTGGGCCCGATTCAAGAGATCTTCTGTTACTTCCAGTTTATCTTTGCGACGGGCATCATAATTTCTTATCAAGGCTCTGCCATCCTGATTAGTGCCTGTCAATTCGATCACCTGATCTTCGGCATTGATGTCCATGCGCACAGCGGGATTAATCGTCATATAAATTGTCGCATGGACAACGGTATCAAATCCGCTTTGGGTAAATAGACGCAGACCAAAGAAAACTAATATGGCGGCCGCAATGCCGATCAGTGCTCCGATCACGGGTTTGCGCAGTTGCAAGGGGTTTGATTTTTTGACAGGACGCATTATGACTGGGTCAACGATTTTCTCGCCTACTTCGTAGCCAAGATTGGCAGCTTTGAAAAACCGACCCTCTTCATCCACTATAATGGCAATGCTAGGATAGACTTCTAAAACTAAGTAGATCATGGGCGCCCTCCTTTCCTCAGTACTTCCACCAAATGGCCTCGAATTAATTCATAACCGTTAGACCATATTAAGAGCAGCGTAACGATATAATTGCGATGTCTTTCAATTGTCTTCCGTGCAACGCCGCTGCCCGCTGCCAATTCAGAAACCGGCAGTCGCTTGGTGTGCAGCAATTGTTTGATCAAGATTCCATGCTCCTTTGCATAAGCCAACACTCGCCTACAGGCTTCCAGCGTGCGTTCCTGCCGCGGGCAGTTGTCTGCTACATCGGCAAACGTGACACCAAACTCCGCCATCTGTGCCGATAATTCCTGAATCTCAGCCCGAGTTGCCTGCCGAGTCTCCAATTCTTGTTGAGGCACCGCTGGTTCAGCCAAGGTGTCCATTATTTCATATCCATCGTCCCCATCGACAGGCTCATTCAGGGACAGTACCCCTCGATGCCACTTTTCTTTGCGGTAGTAATCAATCAAGCGATTGCGAATAAGCTGTGCCGCAAAAGCCAAGAAGCTGCCGCGCTGCCGCTCATAGCCTTGAATTGCTTCGTGAAATGCAATCATCGCAATGCTCAACTCATCGTCATTGGAATCGACAGGGGGTCTATTTAAAAATTTAGCCGTCTCCGATCTTATGAAGGGCATATATTCCCTGATCATATCGTCGGCGGCGGCGAGATCCACTTGCGCAACCTCAACCTGGTGCACAATCGGATGGGTATTACTCATGGCAATCGTCCTCCTCATTAATAGTATACGTATTAAAAAAAGAAAAACCGGGGTAGCGAAGAATGTTTAAATTCTTCCTATCCCGGAGCATTAAAAATACTAATTAGTCCCTCGATAAAACCAGTCTGGAGATTATTTACCGCTCCTCGGAATGAACGGCCATTCGCAACAATTTTTCAAGAAGAGAACTCTGGCAAATCTGATTCCCGGTCAATGTCCCTCAATTCAGTCGCTGGCACATCAACATACCGAACTCGATCTAAGTGACGCTGCACGACCAACTTGCCCCCCACATCCCCGGACAACGCTGCCAGCTCGGGAAATAAATCCTGGGGAAAGGCTACGGGATTGCCTAAACGATCACCGGCTCGGACACAGGTAATATAATCTTTATTTGCCGCCGCCTCAGTTAAAAAATCAGCTAAAGATTGAGCTGAAAAAAAAGGTTGATCAGCCGTAAAAAAGGCCGCGACTTCAGCTGGGAAAGATCCCTCGAACCCAAGACCCAGCTTGATAGACTCCGAAATGCCTCTTTCGTTGTGATCATTTTTTATCCCATAAAAATCCAACTTAGACGCCGCGGCAAGGATCTCCGGCCAAGCCGAAACGACCACCACATCCGTGGTATCCTGCCGTTGACTTTGAAAATCACGTAACAACGTCAAGATATGTTGAAACATAGGTCGCCCGTTGACGTGACGCAATAATTTATTGCTGCCAAACCGCCGACTTAATCCAGATGCCATCACGATCAATCTCAACCGCGTCTCTAAATTCATAATTCACCTAAAAATAATCACAAAAAATTTAAATAAAGAAACTCGCAACGATCATTCCGGTAATAATACCAAACACAGCTCCCATCAGAACGTCGCTTAAATAATGGACGAATAAGTACAATCTGGACAAGCCGATTGCCGAAGCAAGGAGCAGGGCGAGCCAAAAAAAGGGGGCTGCCACAAAAGGCAAGAGACCAAAGGCCGCCGAAAAAGAGGAATATGTGTGACCCGATGGAAAGGAATAATCTTCGGGTTCCGGAATTAACAGTGCAATGCTAGGGTCTCGCCAACATGGACGATCCCGATTGATCAAGTTTTTCAACACCAAATTACCAAGAATCGCCGAACTTGCCAGCGCCACTAAAAGCGCCATACCGCCTTTGCGTGTATTATTAAAAAATAGCATCACAATCGCCAGACAAATCCACACCGCACCGGCGTTGCCAAGCTTGGTTACAGTCTTCATAAAGCGATCTAACTTCGTGCTGCGGATTGATTGTAGATAGTATAAAACTGTCATTCTGTCCCTATGCCTCCTTAGACATTATATAAAACGGACTCAAAATAACTGTTACTTCCTTAATCTAAGAATGGCACAGAAATGTTAAATATCCGCGAACGCGCCTAAATTTACCGTTAAAATGGCTCCACCATGTGATTGAGTGGTCCTCTACCCCGACCCAAGTTTAAATTTGCTTTAAGGGCACGGGTTACATATCCTTTGGCTCTTTCAACCGCCGTCGGTAAATCAGTATCTACAGCCAAGTTACAAGCCAACGCGGAGGACAAGGTACAACCAGTGCCGTGGGCGTTTGGATTGTCAATGCGTTCGCTGGTATACCAGTGTCCGCCTTCAACTGTATAGAGGTAGTCGTCGGCATCGTCCAAGCGATGACCACCTTTGAGCAGTACTGCCGTACCATAGGTTTGACCAATTTCCGCCGCCACCGACGCCATCTCTTCCTTAGTAGACACGGACTTACCACTGAGGCGCTCTCCTTCAGGTAAATTAGGTGTAATGATCGTGGCGATGGGAACAAGAAGATCTTTCAGAGCCTCTTCGGCGTGTTCGGCAATGAGGGGACTGCCGCTGGTCGCCACCATGACCGGATCAAGAACGATATACTTCGGCTTATAATGTTTTAGCCGTTCTGCAATCACTTCAATGAGAGGTACACTGCCCACCATACCAATCTTCACCGCGTCCGGTGGAATATCTGTAAAAATCGCATCTAGTTGTGCCGCCAAAAAGGTCGGCTCCACCTCTTGGACAGCTGTGACACCGAGTGTGTTCTGTGCTGTTAAAGCTGTAATTGCCGATGAACCATACAGCCCATGGACTGTAATAGTTTTTAAGTCTGCTTGAATACCTGCGCCGCCACTGCTGTCGCTGCCAGCAATCGTCAACACACTTCTCATCTTTATATTCCACCTTTCAAGTTGGGTAAGTTTCATTCAATAGATTTGCACATTAGTTTAATTTAGTTAAGTTTATCTTATCATAATTTGATAGAATAAAAGTTATCAATGATTCAAATAGACATACCGAACATCGCAGATCATTTCAGAGCAAAAATTTCTTAAATTAGAGATTTCTAAGACCATATTTTCTATTTTTATAATATTATTTTTCATTTAATGTATATTGTATAGACCAACTATAAAATATATAAGAAAAACGTTAACAGAGACTGTTAACAATAGTTGGCAAAGGAGGATCAGATATGCTGATAAATAAACTGCAAAAACGCTGGAAACGAAGTGGCAGTATCGCCCTTTCCTTGCTCATTATGCTGTCATTGGTACTTTCAGTAGGTTGTAATAAGAATGAAACCGAACCATCTGACGAGGTTACAACCCAGACATCTGAAAAAGCGACGATAACGACGCCTGAGACAACACCAGAAGAAACAGAACCGCAAGTTGAAAACGCCGGTCAATACAGCCGTCTCAACGGTCAGCCAATGGATGAAGATATGGTGAATCGCCGCATCCTGGCTGTCACACTTGATAACCACCCAAATGCAAGACCTCAAGCCGGTCTGCGACAGGCGGACATTGTATTTGAAATGAAAGTGGAAGGTACTTATACCCGCTACTTAGCCTTCTTTCAATCCGAAGATCCCGAGATTGTTGGTTCTATTCGCTCCGCCCGCGACTGCTTTTTAGATAGAAATGTGGAGTTTAATACGTGCTATGCCCACTTTGGCGGTTCTTATCTAGCGCTCCAACGCATTGAACAATACCAATATAGTGATTTAAATGGCATGACGAATGCATCCGGCGCCATGTACCGCAATGGTGATACAGGCAAATCATCCCCTCACAATGTTTATGCCGATGTGGCTAAACTGCGCCAGCAAATGACCGACACAGGAGAAGACTTTGATGTTGAATTTGCAGGGTATAGTTTTAATGTCGAACCTGTTGCTCCTGCCGGTGGCGAGACGGCGGAACAGATCACCATTCAATATGCATCTGACAATCAAACGCGATACGAATATGATACAGAGACAGGAAAATATTTCCGTTTTAAAGATGGTGTAAAAGATATTGATGAAAATGATGGCGACCCCCTATTGGTAGAAAACATCATAATTCAAAAGGCAGCGTCATATATTCATCCTGCACCACTGCGTACAATCGAACAGATTGGCTCGGGCGAAGGATTCTTTGTCTCCCGCGGTAAATATATCCCAATCACTTGGGAAAAATCCACCGAAATGGGACAGACGTACTACTACACTCAAGAAAACGATGAGTTTGTACAGATCAAACTCAACCCCGGTCAAACATGGATTCAAGTTGTCGATCCAGACACGCCACTTTCCTTTGAATAAGCTAAATTTGGTGTCATCTGACTTGGTTTGTTCTAAAAAATAAATAACTGATCCCCGGTAAAGTAAATATCAACTTACCGGGGATTTCTTTGTCTTTCTATATCTTATTGCATCTGTGTTCTCGCCAGCGATCTTCAGTTGAGTAACCATCGAGACCACCAGCAAAATTTGACTACTTCCTGTCAACAGAACAACTGAACCCAATTTTTCTAATTAACAATCAGCAGACCATCTGGTTATATGTAATTTAAAGAATCTGATTATATGCTTATAACCAGCCAATGACTATAATAACCAATTAAACGTGATAATTGAAAGGTCAACAGGTGTTTATATGAATGATTCTGTAATTAGAGTATTAACAGTTGCCGGAAGCGATGCCAGTGGCGGCGCAGGTATGGCAGCTGATATGCATACATTTGAAGAGTACGGTACATATGGGCAAGTCGCCCTGACGACTGTTGTAACCATGGACAAGGCACAGTGGAATCACCACGTCTATGAACTGCCCCTCGATCTGGTCAAAGCTCAATTTGAAACCATCCTGGCCAGTGACGTGCCAATCAAAGCGATGAAGACCGGTATGCTGGGTACTCCGGACATCGTCAAGCTTGTTTCTGACGTCATTCAACAAAATGATTTTGGAAATGTTGTTATAGACCCTGTTTTGGTCTGCAAAGGTACAGATGAGGTACTCAATCCGGACACAGCAAACAGCATCAGAGACTTGCTTCTGCCCCACGCTACCGTCGCTACGCCCAATCTATTTGAGGCAGGCGCTATGGCTGGCATCGGACGAGTGGAGTCCATTGAAGACATGAAAGAAGCTGCTCGCCGGATACATGAACTCGGCACAAGATATGTTGTCGTCAAAGGTGGCAAAGCCATGGTCAGTGATGAGGCCATCGATCTATTCTATGATGGCAGTGAGTTCACCATTCTAAAAGAGAAAAAACTGCCTTCCACCACCAATCATGGGGCAGGCTGTACCTTCGCAGCAGCTATTACCGCCGGGTTGGGTCTCGGCATGAAACCAAAAGAAGCGGTCACTTTAGCTAAAAAATACGTCACGGCAGCAATCCGCGATGGGTTTAGCTACAACAAGTTTGTTGGTCCTGTATTCCGCCCTGGTTATCGCTTGGAAAAACAAGGACGCTGTTTCTAAAGTCGACCAGATTAACTGACCTTGCCATGAAGAAGGTTCTATGTCTCCCCTAAATTTGGATAGTGATAAATCACGAACCAAATAGGGGAGTTTTTATTGCAACAGACGGAAAATCTTTTATTTAATAATATCCCCACGCCTGTTGTCGTCCAATATCTCGTCATCGAGCACTGCCTGCAGGAGATTGTCGTTATGATAAATCAATTTCAACGAAAAACATGGGTAATCTTGAGCCAACAGATCTAAAAAGATCCGATCTCCTTCCCACAAATTCAACCGGTCAATGTCTGTAAAAGGAATCCAAGCCAATTCACCTTCATCACATTTTTTTAATGTTCCAGAAAAACGATCCGCCGTATAAAGATGCATATATTCGGCGGGGCGATCATTATATATAAAGGTAATCACCCCTCGATAATAAAATCGTTCCAAGATGAGTCCTGTTTCCTCTTTTACTTCACGTTTTAGACAATCTACCGGCGACTCATTAACTTCGAATTTACCACCAACACCAATCCACTTGCCTTTATTGACATCCTTCTCTTTTTTTGTACGATGCAACATAAGGTAGCTATCATTTTGTTCGATATAGCATAAAGTTGTTAAACGCATGGTTTTTCCTTTCCGATGAAAATTATCAATATAAATAATTCTATCAAGTTGGTTTCCATTGAAATCTATCGGAAATTTCTAAAAACATGATAAAATAAAAAGTAGTTCTTTCCCATTGTGTAAATCATTCCAACAAAAGGGGTTCAGAGCATGAAAATTAATTTAGAAGAAAGGGGCGTCTTGCCAGCTTCACAGCGATTTATGCACGACAACGCACCCTTTGCCTGTCAACATTTAACCCATCTTGAATTTGCTGGCAATTATCAGTGTGATGAAGGCTATCAAATCAACCGAGAAGGCATCGCGTCACACTTATTATTCGTTATAGGTTCGGGCAATCTAAGATTTGAGATAAAAAATGACCGTTTTGTCGCCCATGCAGGCGCTATCGTTTGGATAGAACGGAACCTTGCCCACAAATATTATGCAGTGGAACCGGTATGCTTTAAATGGTTTCATTTCGTCGGCTCTCTAAGTGACGCTTATTGTAAACTTTTGACAGGAAATCGCCGACCTCTCTTTTATCCTTCCAACTTTAAAGCAATCAATAATCACGCAGATCAAATTTTATCCCGTCTTGAGCGCTCAGAAACAGGTCAGGATCACTGGATTGCTGCAGAACTAGGGCATATCTTCGCAAATCTGGCAGAATCAGGTAAAAATGAAGACGAGCTGCCCACAACCAACGCTCTAATGTTACAAGCAGCAGAATATATCGAAAATCACTGCGAAGAGTCCATTTCCGTCGACTATTTAGCAGAAAAGGCGAATTTCAGTAAATACTACTTCATCCGCCTCTTTCGCAAAGTTATGTTTTGTACGCCGTACGAATATCTAATCAACTGTCGCCTCAGCAAGGCCAAACGTATGCTGTTATCAACAGATATGTCAGTGGAAGCCATTGCCAACAGCCTAGGATTCTCCAGTGCTTCTCACTTTATCAAGACGTTTCGCGAAAACTATGGGTGTACGCCTCAAGTTTTCCGCAACATTAAACTCTAAAACTTTCTGCCGCCACCGCCGTGGGAACGCCCACTGGAGCTGGAACGTGTACTTGTCCTGCCACCACCGCTGCTGCTGGAACTTGAAGACGACCGCACAACCGATGTGACAGATTTATTTAGAAAATGATCATTAATAAATGAATACTCTGTCGCTGCATTCGCGGTGTCAAAGAATGGCGACTGTTTCTTCTTTTTATATCTTGACGCATTCGTTCTAAAGAAAACTAAACCAATCAGTCCAGATAACACAAGGGCAGTTCCGATCTCCGCGAATGTCAATTTCTTGACTCGCTTCACATCGTCATGACCACTCCTGGCAGGACCAGACTTCAAATATACTTCTGTGCCGTCGAGGAAGCCCAACGCAGCCTCATAATACTTTCCATCTGCCATATTATCGTTGGCAAAGATCTCATCAAGTACCGACTCAATGCGGGCATCATTTAAAAGTTGAATGCCCTTTCCCGTGGTGGATATGAAAACCTCTTTGTTTTTCATATCAAATAAAACAAGGATGCCATCTTCGCCGTAAGGATGGTAGTCAAAATAGTCGTCAGCATATTCCATGGTACTCTTGCCATCTGTATCAAGTGTAGAAACTAAAACAAGGACAATGCCGTATTCCCGACTCAACTCATCGGCTCGCTCTGCCAGTTCACTCTCTTCACGATCCGTCCAAAGATCAGCGTTGTCAACCACCAAAGGTTCACTTGTATGCCACTCTGCATAGGTTGCCGAACTTTCTGTTAATGGCTCTTCAGCGGAATCTGCAACGTCTTCCAAGCCAGCTTCTTCCCCCGCATCTGCAAACGACTGGACAATGTCTGAAAGTCCACCACCACTTGTTTCGTCTTTCTGCGCCTCCGCCTCACGTTCACTGATCGAGTCAGCTAATCCGCCAGCTTGAACATGACTAGAATAGCCTGGGACACCGCTGATCACCGTAAATATACAGATGATTAGAGTAAAGAAAATTCCCCAGACCGAAAATTTGGGGACAGAGTGAGCATATGTTTTATGACCACCACTGTCAGTCTTCTTTTTAGGAGATATTTTTTCATAATTCATAGAATAAAATAACCTCCCAGCAGCAATATTATTAATATAATCAATATTAATATGGCCGTGTGCAACATGAGTTTGCCGCGATTTAAAGGCAACTCGCCATAAGCCCGTCCCGTCACGCCATTCAAGGCATATACATATGTCTTGTTATTGAATTGATAAGTGAGCATCCAAACCGGCAATAATGTATATAGCCATTCGTCAAACTTCAAGTCATGCTCTTCATGTTTGATGTCTACCGAACTGTAACCGTGGATGCTCGAACGGACGATATTGCGGGCGGTATCCACTGCCAATTTTTCCATTTCATAATAACAATCTTCTTTCGCCCGATCATACTGTTCGGCAAAGAATCCTGATAAATAAGGCTGTGAAAAAGGTACTAAATCCTCTTTCTGATAGGGTAAAATGCCGTAAATAAGATCCTGGTCCGACTTACTGTAAGCCACAAGAGATAAATCATCGAGGAAAATGTGGGCATTGCGATCAATCTGATAAATCGACCGTTCGGTATAAGTTCTGTTTCTTGTCGACCAGGTGCGAATCCTTACACCATGAGCCATCATTTTATAATCAATATTGGCATCACTGTACCAGAACGGCAGATAGATGCCGGTCATTTTTTCTAGGGAAGCTGCACTAACAAAGCCTTGATCTATGTAACGGCGCTTTTTCGCCCATCCCAAAAATTGCTCGATCGCCTGCTCCCGGCTAATTCGAAACGGTACCAATTGGTGGGGTCGCATATCCCCGGCCAAACGATCTACAATCACAACCGGATTGTGGCAATAATAACAAAAAGTTGCCGTTGTCGTGTCGTCGGTTTCTACCGACGCACCACAGCTGTCGCAGTGATAGCCGCGGACGGTGGTCGGCTCTTCTTGTCCGACCTCCGCAGCTGCTTTTTGCTCTAAAACTTCATGCTTTGCTTCAAGCCGGGCAGTCTCTTTTGCATGGTACTCGGTAATAGCTTCCGTTGTATATTCGCTAAGACAATAATCACATTTAAACAACCCAAGTTCGGGGTTAAACTCTATGCCCGCACCGCAGGAGGGGCATTTAAAAGTTTGAGTACTCATTAAAGTGCCTCTCTGTCTGCATTATTCAAGGGGTTTATTCGGTGTTCCACAATTGGGACAGAATTTGGGATTCTGACCGCCGAAATTAAATCCACAATTCATACAGAATTTATTGCCAGTGGGTGCTGCACCGCCACCATCTTCACCACTCTGTTGGGGGGGTTGTTGACCTTGAGGCGGCTGACCCTGGGGTGGTTGTTGACCTTGAGGAGGATAAGGCTGACCTTGCTGACCCTGGGGCGGATAGCCCTGACCCTGGGGCGGATAACCCTGACCCTGGGGCGGATAACCCTGACCCTGGGGCGGATAGCCCTGACCTTGGGGCGGATAACCCTGACCCTGGGGCGGATAACCCTGACCTTGGGGCGGATAGCCCTGACCTTGGGGCGGATAACCCCATCCCTGTTGCTGTGCCTGTTGCTGCCGCATCATTTCCATATTTGTCTGGGATGATTGGTTCATAAAGTTGCCAGCCCCCATCATGCCCATGCCGACACCAAGGAATGCATTACCTGCACCCCCTTCATTGGAACCAGCAGCTTCAATACCGCGGGCCACAGAGGTTTGTACATACGTCTCACGCAGATTGGGATCACTCAACATAGAAGTTTGACTGCGCATATCGATAAGTTCACGAGACTTATCGTCATAAGAGATGCTGTTGACACCGACGAACTGGACAACCATACCCCGGTTGGCACGCCACTCTTCATCTAGGACATCTTGCATATGTTTAGCCAACTTCATGCTCTGGGATGTCACTGTCGAGATGCGCACACCCTCTTGAGACAACAAGTTCAAGGACGTTTGGAAGGCCATCAAGAACTCGGACAAATATTGATCATTGATATCAGCGATATCAACTTCTTCTGTGCCCCTGGGAATGGCCTCTGCAAAGAACAACAACGGATCGACAACTTTGATCGAGTAATTGCCGTGTGCCCGGAGGAATAACTCAGCCTGATAGAACTCGTCGTAGTACTGAACCGCATTGGGAGTACCAAACTTAATACCTTTGATTTCTTGTAAATTAATAAAATAAACTTGCTGCATCTGGGACGGCGTGCCGCCGAACTTAAAACGATTCCAGCTATCCCTCAAGCTGTCTCCAAATTGACCATTAAATAATGACGGTGTGCTTGAGTTGTCAACTACGTAATAACCTGTCTCGGCCGTGTAGTCGACAATTTTTCCACCGTCAATCAGCATCATAAATTGATTGGGCTGAACGACAATCCGGGAGCCATTGGAAATAATATTCGATGTTGCTTTACGGTTGCTGCTTCGCCGGTCATCTGGGCGTAGTATTTGACCTTTTTTACAGACGGTTTTATCCGTCATCGGACCACTCTCTATAGCTTCTAGCCACGCATCACCTAGGGTGCCGCCAACAGCACCAGCAGCTGCTCTAATAAGACCCATGCTTTCACTCCTTTTTTAATATAATCTTGAAAATATATTAGTTTTAAGAAATAGACCATTAACTTTTGAATTAAATGATCTCTAATCCATTTAATAATTTCTTAAATTTTAAAATTATGCTCTTATATCACTATACTCGTCGGGATTGCGATCCATCTTATGTACGACATAGGAACACGTTGGAATAATCTTTAAATCATTCTCTCGGGCATAGGTAACCACCGCATCCATCAGACGCGCGGCTATGCCTTGTCCACGCAATTGGTCATCTGTATAGGTGCTATCGACATCGATATGCTGTTCATCTTTAGGCGTCCAAGTAATCCTGGCCAAAGCCTGATCTTCAGATTCACCAATATAGAAACAATTAGTACCTAATTTAATTTCTCTGTCCATATTTTTTCCTCACGTCAATGCACGATGTTCTTTTGTTATATGATATCATCAAATCACTCTGTTAACATCAAATTTTCTGCAACTAACCGCGGTATTGAAACAGTTTTAAAGGAGATTTAAGATGTCAAGAAATGATGGTATGTCAAGGATATGTGACTCTTTTAAAGAAGACCTTTTAGCGCAGCCGACAAAGCGCTCCTTGATCCCTGGTCCTTGGTTAGCACCGACTCCAGTAGTCATGATCAGTACCAATTCTGCAAATAAGCCAAACCTTAAGCCTAATATAATCACCGTCACATTGGCTTGTACCATCAACTCAACTCCGCCGATCGTCGGTATCGGCGTACGACCAGACCGCCATAGCTACGATGCAATTATAAATAGCGGTGAATTTGTAGTTAATTTGGTAAATCGAGACTTGCTCTCCCGATGTGATTACTGCGGTGTCACCTCAGGACAAATTGTGGACAAATTTTCCGACTGCGGTCTGACGCCCATATCGATCAAGCCACTAAAATATGCCCCAGCTATTGCTGAAAGTCCTGTGAACTTGGCCTGCCGTGTTGTCGGACACACACCATTGCCGTCCCATGACCTCATTTTAGGAGAAGTCGTTGCGATTGAAGCAGCAGACAGTTTATTTGACGACGATGACAACTTTCACCTAGAAAAAGCTGATCTTGTCGCATATATATTTGGACAATATCATGAATTAGGTAAGATTCTCGACTTCACCCGCTACTCCATCCGTCCAGCCCAAGGGGAGTCCTAGACTTATATTTTAAAATCATAACCGTTAGGAAGAATTTCATTTTGTAAAATTACTTTGTCTACGAAACGACCCGTCTCGGTTAAATAATTTAAATCATAGAAACAAAATACTGCAATATTGACCAGAAGAATGGAAGGTATAGCGGATGAATCAGCGTGATCAATATCCATACAATAATCAGATAAATAGACAAGCTCAGCAGCAGCGGCGCCCTCAGACCAATGCAGCATCCTCAAAACGCAAGCCTAAACTGAAATCTACCACAAAAACTTTCAAGTCCACCAAGCAGCCTTCCCGTCGACACTCTCCCAAAAAACGTTTTAAAAAAGTGCTGCAACTCATTGGACTATTATTAGGTCTTTCGGTAGGTTTGCTATTGTATATTTATCAAAGCTACGGGGCAGCAGAAATCCCCCTTAAAATCCACAAAACAAATATTGTAGAGGAAAATCTCACGACTTATGACTTGACACCGGTCGCTGACCAATTTTGGAGTCAATCTATTATGCTCAGCGAACTAGGCGGAAAACAGCGCACCCTTGCCTATCTTGACCCTCAGCAGCGCTTGGCACCAGCCTCATTGACTAAGATTCTTACAGTTTGGGTCGCCCTCGAAAATAACGAAGACCTTGACCAAGTTGTATCTATTGATCTCGATGTTTACCTCGATATGGTAGAAGAAAATGCTTCGATGGCAGGATTTTATGGATATGAAGAGGTGACAGTCAGAGATCTTATCTATGGAACTATGCTGCCTTCCGGCGGCGAAGCAGCCGGTACCCTCGCCTTAGTGACCAGCGGTTCCGAAGCGAACTTCGTGGCTCTTATGAACGAAAAAGCTCGTTCCATCGGTATGTATGACAGCCATTTCATGAACCCTGTCGGTCTGGATCATCCCGACCAGTACACCACAGCAGCAGATCTCACGAAATTAGTGCGGGCAGCCTGTCAGGATCCGGATTTTTATGCTGTTTTCTCAGCTCCTACATATGTGTCCACAGAAAATGAAAATCACCCCGAGGGCGTGTATATGGAAAACTCCGTTATCCGCGCCGAAAGGGTGTACGAATTGATGCCGCGTTCTTGTTCAATTGTTGCTGGCAAATCCGGCATAACTGATGATGCCGGCCGCTGCTGGGCCAGCATCATTCGTAAAAACAACGTCGATTATATCGCAATCACCCTCGGAGCGCCGATGTATATGGATGATCCGCCGGTTCAATTGGTAGACACGGCAGAGGTAGCAAAATATTTGCCCTCTCGATTTTTTTCTGCGGAAGTGCCTTGAGTGATTACTTGAGTGATTATATGAATTTATAATTAATCACGGTTACCCGTTCAGATCATAGGTTTTCAAACAAACTGACTGTGTCTGTTCTTTCTCCTAATTCGCAAATTGACTGTTGTATAAGTCGGCATAAAAGCCACCCTTCGTCATCAACTCGTCATGGGTACCTTGGTCGACCACATCCCCTTCATTTAAGACTAAGATCATGTCGGCATCCCGAATTGTCGACAGACGATGGGCTATAACAAAGCTTGTGCGACCTTTCTGGAGTTGTTGCATGGCCTCCTGCACCAGCTTCTCGGTACGTGTATCAACCGAACTTGTGGCTTCGTCCAAAATCAAGATGCGCGGATCACTAAGTACTGCTCGAGCAATTGTTATCAATTGCTTTTGTCCTTGGGAGAGATTCTCCGCTGCCTCACTGACTTCCATGTCATATCCACCAGGCAAAGTCCTAATGTAATGGTCCATACGAGCCATTTTTGCTGCTTCTACCACCTCGTCGTCAGAAGCATCCAGATTTCCATAGCGAATATTATCCATCAAAGTACCACTAAACAGATGGGTATCCTGTAGGACCATACCAAATAGAGATCGCAGATCCCGCCGCGTCAGATCTCTGATATCTACACCGTCAATGCGTATCGCGCCGCCATTCAATTCGTAAAATCGCATCAGCAATTTAACCAAAGTAGTTTTGCCCGCTCCCGTCGGTCCCACAATCGCAACCATCTGACCTTCTTGCACTTCCACCGAGAAATCATTAATAATAATTTGCTCAGGGTTATAACCGAACCGCACATGATCGAACGTGACGTTAGCTCTAAGGTCTACCACGAGTCCCTTTTCTTCGTTTAGCAGAGCTGGTTTCGGCTCAACCACATCGTCTTCACTTTCTAGGAATTCAAACACCCGATCCGCTGCCGCTAAAGCACCTTGGAACACATTAGTAACTTGAGCGATCTGAGAAATAGGTCGGGCAAAGCGACGCACATACTGGACAAAGGCCATAATCTGACCGATGGCCAAAATACCCTGACTAACTAAAAATGCTCCGTAAATGACAACCCCGACATAGCCAATATTAGTCAAGAAAATTGAAACAGGCATCATAATACCTGAGAAAAATTGAGACTTATGAGACGTCTCAAACAAGTCATCTACCTTCTGATTAAAAGAATGAATCACTTCCTCTTCGGCATTAAATGCCTGCAGAACAGTATGTCCACTGAATACTTCTTCGGCCTGACCGTTGACTTCTCCCAACATATCTTGCTGACGTTTAAAATATCGCTGGGAAAATCTCACGACGATACTGGAAGCCAATACCGTTGCCGGTAAAATCAGAGCACCGATCACCGTCATCCTAATGCTGATGATAATCATCATAACTAGTATGCCGATCAATGTGGTGACCGCCATGATTGCCTGAGAAAGGGATTGATTAAGAGTCTGATTGATCATATCGATATCATTGGTGCAGCGGGACAGAATATCGCCATAGCTATGTTTGTCAAAATAAGCCATCGGCAAGCGATTAATTTTTTCTGACATCTGTTTACGCAGATTGTATGAATAATTTTGAGCCACTTTGACTACAATGAACCCCTGCAGTAAATTGAATACTACACTGACCAAATAAAGCCCTGCCAAAACTAGCAAAATGTGAGCAATGGAAACGAAATCAATACCTCCCGTGCCGGCAACGATTTTCATATATCCCTCGCCGACAAGGGTGATGGCCTTGCCAAGAATGGTGGGTCCTACAATGGAAAAAACTGTGCTAAACATGGCAAACAAAACCACGACCATCATGCGACCGCGATAGGGGCGCAGGGAACCCATCATTTTGCGAAAAGTGCCTTTGCGGGCTTTGGGATAGTTTGCATAAGCTTTATTCTTCTTACTCATTTGCGCCCTCCCATTCCTCCGGCGAAAGCTGTGATTCGGCGATTTCTTGATAAACTTTACAGCCGCGAATTAATTCGTCGTGACTTCCCATGCCGACAATACGCCCTTCGTCTAGAACAAGGATTGTACTGACTTGACGGATTGTACTGATGCGCTGGGCGACAATTAGAAAACTTGTTTGACCCATCCTCTCCCTGAGATTACGCCTCAGCTGTGCATCGGTGGCAAAGTCCAAAGCAGAAAAACTATCATCAAAGATAACAAGTTCCGGCTCACCGATCAGTGCCCTAGCAATACACAGACGCTGTCGTTGACCGCCCGACACATTGGTGCCACCGCGAGAAATTGGCATATCAAGTCCTTTAGGTGAATTTTCTATAATGCTCCGCCCCATAGCAATATCCAGTGCTTCTAACAACACCTCGTCCGAGGCCTCACTATTCTTCCCTAACTTTAGATTATCTCGAACAGTTCCGGAAAACAGCAGAGCCTGTTGAGGGATATAGGCAATTTTTTCCCGCAACACATCCAGTGGGTAGTCCCGCACATTAATATTATTAAATGTAATCTGACCCTTGCTGACATCAAAAAAACGCGGTATGAGTTTACAGATTGTTGATTTACCTGACCCCGTACCGCCTATAATGGCCACAGTCTCGCCAGGTTCTATGACAAAATTAATATCACAAAGGGCGGGCATTTCTGAATCAGGAAAGGTAAAAGTCACATCGTCAAATTCGAGTCTACCGCTAACTGTCGACTCCTCGATGCAAGGCATCGTTGTCTCTAAATTCTTCGGTTCCGGATCTGTTATAGAAATAGGTGTCGTCACTACCTCGTCCACCCGCCGCGCCGAAACGATGGAGCGGGGCAACATGATAGAAACCATCGAAAGCATCATAAATTGAAAAATAACTAAATTGGCGTACTGAATAAACGCCATGATATTGCCCACTTCCAACTCTGAAGCAGCCACCTGGTGACCACCAAACCAAACAATCGCCAGACCGGCAAAGTTCAAAATCAACATGAGCCAGGGGAAGATCGTGACCATCGCTTTACTAATAAATAGGTATGTGTCCGTCAAACTTTGATTGGCATTATCGAATTTTTTCTCTTCGTGATCTTGTGCATTAAAGGCGCGCACCACGAGCAGTCCGGTCAGGGTCTCACGTAACACCAAATTCACTCGATCTACCAGACGTTGTAATTTCATAAAGTAAGGTGAAACAATTTTGAACAATATAAAGAGACTGCCGACTACTAAGGCGACACTCAAGAAAACAATAAGGGACATTTTTCGATTAATCGAAAAAGCCATGATAATAGCCCCTAAGCCCAAAAATGGCGAACTCAGCATCACCCGCAAAATGATGACCAAGGACTGTTGTATCTGTTGGATGTCGTTCGTCGTCCGAGTAATTAACGAAGAAGTAGAAAATTGTTCGTATTCTTCTTCTGACATAGCGATACCCTTGGCAAACAGCTGCCGCCGCATATCCCTGCCGATACCAGCGCTGGTGCGAGCCGCCAGCCAAACCATGAGGAGGGTGCAGATTACCACAACGACTGTCATAACCAACATTTTGATACCCTCTTCTTTTATGTATGCCGAACGCATGAGTGACTTGTCTATTCCTAATTTTTCATATTCTGCGAGTACACTCTGTGCAGCCGTCGCCGTAACGGTCTGAGTGGGGATATCAGACACCATTGCGCGATACTCTTGTATGCTAAGGTCAGTCCGGGGCGGTTCTTCTTCCGCAGCGATCCCATTCGCCACAGTCCCTTCCTCCCCACGATTCAAGATCGGCTCAGCTGAATCACCTATCTTTGCAGCGTCCGATGAAACATCGCTTCTCACCATGCTGTCAATCCACCAACTCCGATCTAACAAAGTCGTTAAGCTAGACCTGTCCTCAGAAGTTAGAGTTTGAGCCTCCAGCAACCAAACATTCTCTTCGGCTAAAATATTAATTCCGGTATCTTTTGCCAGCCCCCCATCAGACGGCTGAAAATGATAAAACGTCTCCAAGAAGGTGACTTCACCTTCCGTCATATAAGATTGCAAACGATCTTTCGTGTCCACGCTCAAAGCCAGTGGCAGCGTGTCCTTTAGCCCTTCCCTCTGAATACCTATATTAACGATATTTGACATATAGTTAGGCAACGAAAGATTGCCCCAGGCTTGGATCCAAGTAATTATTAAAAGAATAGCTAAAAGCCCACGATATCGTTTTAAATACTTTAGTAATACAGACATATCTCTCCTAGTAAAACAACGCTGCTTTCTCTGCCTCTCAAAAACAGCATTTATATAACTTTTATAAAATACAAAAAGTGACGAGACCGGAAGTCTATTCCCCTTTAGACCACTGGTCTCGCACACTTGATGATCAGTCAAATTGTATTCTGTTGTACTTCGTCCATAATCAGTCCTTCAATACACCTGTTTCTCTCAAAATATGCTCTGGCAAAATGGGCAAGGTTCTCATTCGCGCACCACAGGCGTTAGCGATTGCATTGGCAATCGCCGGCGCTGGCGTATTGATGACCATTTCACCGATCGACTTGGCTCCGAAAGGTCCGCTCTCTTCGTATGAACTAAAGAACTCCACCGACATCTCCGGCACATCCATCCGGCTGGGTATTTTATATTGTAAAAATGAATTTGACTGGGGCTGTCCGCGATCTGTATACGCAACGATCTCATAGAGGGTCATGCCAATAGCTTGAACGAGGGCACCTTCTGTCTGTACCCGTGCCAGATTGGGATTAATGACCGTGCCACAGTCTACTCCAGCAGCATAGCGCAGGACTTTTACAACACCCGTCAGAGGATCATATTCGATCTCAGCAGCTCCCGCCATCAGGGGCGGAGGTGAGGTCTTTGAACTAAACGTGGCCTGAGCCGTCAAGGACTGATTGCTGCTTATGGTAGCAAAGTTACCAACGGCTGCCAGTGATATAGTCAAGTCGCTGTTTTCACCGGATCCCGTCACATCTTTAGGTCCTAGAACCAAGTCCTCGGCCGCGACGGTACGACCACTGGTGACCGACAGCTGGCGCGCCGCCGCCGCAAGAATTTGATCCTTCAAATCTGTAGCAGCTCGGACAACGGCATTGCCCGTCACATAAGTGGTTGAAGACGCATAGGAACCTTTATCATAAGGTGAGATATCGGTATCCGCCGCATGGACTAGGATATCCTCAAACTCACAATCGAGAATCTCAGCCGCCATCTGGGCCAATATAGTATCACAGCCGGTGCCCATATCTGTAGCACCGATCAAAAGGGCATATGTGCCATCGTCATTTAAATTAATGCGCGCAGAGGCTGTGTCTAAGCCGGCGATGCCGCTGCCTTGCATAGCTAAGGCACAGCCGACGGCACGAATTTTGCCATCCGGCATGATCCGGCACGGATACGTCTCGTCCCAATTAATTTTCTTTTTGACC
>JAAYOA010000073.1 GCA_012520525.1 Clostridiaceae bacterium
GCAAATAATTTTTTTAATAATAATCTACGTTTCATTTATAAGTCTGGGCTTTGGTTCATCACTAATCGGTGTTGCCTGGCCTTCAATCCAAGCAGAAATGGGACTCCCCGTTTCTTATGGCGGCTATATATCAACAATTCGAACCTTGGCTGTTATTGTAGTATGTTATTTATTAAGTAAACTCGTCTCCCGCTTTGGTATAGGAAAAGTAGGATTATATGCTTGTATCATTATGACAGTTGCTTGGTTGGGATTCGCTTTAGCTCCATCTTATATTTGGCTTTTATTGAGCGCAATTCCTTTAGGTTTAGGCGCCGGCGCCCTAGACTCAGCGTTAAATGATTTTATGGCTCAAAACTACTCTTCCCGCTATCTTAATTGGCTGCACAGTTTTTGGGGACTTGGTGCCGTCATTGGACCGCTAATTATGTCTGGTACAGTAGCCAAACCAGGTGGTTGGCGCACCGCATTCTTTATAATTACGGGAATTGAAGCCTTTATATCCATACTCTTAGTTTTTGCGTTACCCATGTGGAATAAAGTAATTCATAAAGAAAAGAATATAAATAATAATGACAGAAAATTACAAGATGATTTTCCGTTGGATTATTCCCATCTCCATCCTCTAAAAATGCCAGGCATGGTGTGGTCTGCCGCTTGTTTCTTTTTATATACTGGCGTAGAGACATGTATCGCGATGTGGAGTGCAACATGGCTGGTGATCATTCGAGGACTAAATGACGCCGAAGCTTCGGGACTTGTTTCGACTTATTTCTTGGGTATCATGTTCGCTCGCATGATCAGCGGAGTCGTTTCAGTCCGCGTTACAAATAAGCAACTTTTGACATTTGGTCAGTTCCTTTTAATCATTGGTGCATTTTTACTTTTTTTACCAATTCCAGCGGCTGTTCCTCTACTGGTCATGGGTATTGCCTCCGGACCAATTATGCCAACCATGATCCATGAATCCCCCCGTCGCTTTGGTCCCATAGGGAAGTCTAATCCTGTTGGGTTTCAAATGGGTACCGGTTTCGTTGGCAGTACCCTTCTCGCTCCCATTTTTGGAAAAATCTGTGCCGTACTGGGATTTAATTGGTATCCAATTTTAATATTAATTTTGTCTCTAATTCTCCTTTTTAGTAATGGAATGCTCAATCGAAGCATAAAAAATATACAAACTGCATAAAGCATAAAAATGCTCTACACAGCTAGAAAATCTTCAAGTACAATGTTAAACGGGTGTAAATATGCGATTTAAAGATTGTAAAAATCATAATTGTTTAAGTATTTTTAACATTTTTAGGTAATTTGAGGAGAACATATCATGGACATTTTTAATGTACTCGCGCTATTAGGTGGACTGGCCCTCTTCTTATACGGAATGGAAACAATGGGAACAGGTCTGCGCATACTGTCGGGTGGTCGCATGGAGCAGATCCTAGAACAATTGACTAATACGCTGTTAAAAGGAGTCCTCTTAGGATTAGTCGTGACAGCTGTCATACAGTCCTCATCGGCAACCACTGTTATGGTCGTAGCACTTGTCAACGCTGGAGTCATGCAATTAAAGCAAGCAGTCGGTGTCATAATGGGCGCGAACATCGGTACTACCGTCACATCCTGGTTACTTAGCTTATCCGGAATTGAAAGTAGTAATACCTTCGTTAAACTACTAAAACCAGAATCATTCACACCTATTCTAGCTGTCATAGCCATCTTCATTCTGATGTCATCAAAAAATGATCGTAAACGCTCGATTGCTACAATTTTAATTGGCTTCTCCATACTAATGTTCGGTATGTCCACCATGTCGTCCTCTGTCTCATCACTGAAAGATGTCCCCGAATTTACCCAATTATTCGTTTTATTTTCCAATCCAATTATCGGTATGCTAGTCGGAGCAATTTTGACAGCGGTTATTCAATCTTCATCGGCATCTGTCGGTATATTACAAGCTCTATGTGCAACTGGAGCAATCACATTTGCTTCGACGATACCAATTATAATGGGACAAAACATAGGAACTTGTTTCACAGCTATCCTCTCTAGTATAGGTACTAGTAAGAATGCAAAGCGAACGGCCATGATTCATCTTAGCTTTAACGTAATTGGTACCATACTATTTATGCTATTATTCTATTCAATTAACGCTATTCATCCCTTCCCCTTTTTAAATGATCCCGTTAAACCATATAGCATCGCTATTGTTCATACAATTTTTAACATCTTATCGACCATATTGTTATTGCCATTTTCAAATGTCCTTGTTAAACTCGCACATTTTCTCATTCCTACCAAGAAAGGTGAAGTTGAAATCACTTTGGATCCTGTCGAAGAAGACCTCAAGCGTCTTGCGCCTCACTTTTTGGAACAACCCGGTTTCGCTGTTGAGCAGGCCTACGCTACAATGACATCCATGGCTCGTCAATCCTATAAAGCCATTGATATGGCACTGAATCTCGTGGAAGATTATTCGGATGAAATGTTTGATTTAGTGTGTAGGCAAGAAAACCAAATTGACCGCTACGAAGAAGCATTAAATAAATACTTGATTCAAATAACAGCAGCTAAATTAAACGATAGAGACAACCGCAAACTCACTATTATGATTCACTCGTTGCATGATTTTGAAAGAATTGCCGATCACGCCATTAACATTGGTGAACAGGCAGGCAAGAAAAATGATGCCACCTTTGAATTTTCTAAAGTCGCAATGATGGATTTTTATCTGTTTAGTGCTGCACTTAGAGATATCATTCAGCGGACAGTAGAAGCTTTCAGCAACTTAGACGTTGAAAGGGCCTTTACAATCGAACCATTGGAACAACGCATTGATGATCTCGATCAGGAATTCAACAACCGTCACATCAGTCGCCTGCGCCAAGGCATTTGCAGCGCTGAGTTGGGCATAATCATATCCGACTTATATAACAATATGGAACGCGTTGCTGACCACTGTTCAAATATCGGAGAATGCATTGTTCAATATGGTAACCGTAACTTTAAAGCCTACGAATACGACAGTGAACTCTATAAATCTCACAATAACTTTGATAGATATTACAACATTTTTGCTGAAAAATATGCCATCTATCCGACGATGGATGAGGCATTAGGCGAAGATCATAGTGAGTATTATGACCAACTACCTGAAACGACGACCGCTTCTGCCACTTCTATTACTAATGATTAATCAGTAAGTTTGATGACAAAACAAGTCGTCGTTAGCAAGTAGTAAATTATTCAATTAATGAAATTATTCTTGAGGTGCGATCATCTCTTTGACTTTCATAAGTCTGGTGATGGTCGCTCTTTCGTTTTCCTCTAATTTCATACGGATATATTTAATCGTTTCTTCTAAATCAGGGATCGTCCGATACTCCAAGGCATTGACACGTCGGCGAGTGCTTTCGATATCATCAGCTAGAAGTTGGCACGTCTTCTCAATTTGAGCTAATTCTAGAAGTCGCTCCATAGCGGCGTCAAGTTTCTCAATGGCATAATCGAGATCTGCAGAAGTCTGCATAAAACCATAAGGTAAGTCAGTGCGTTCAGTCGCTTGACCTTCATCTGTTTTATCGTCTTCAACCTCGCCGGGAATTCGTCTCACAAATTCCATCTGAGGAACTCGCACACTCATACGGTTAACTTCTTTAATCTTTACAAACAACTCAGCATGGGGATAGGAGACGGCTTGCTCCAACATTTCCGGACTCATGACAGCACTAGCTAACATAAAGTTGCGAAATGCGGAGGCAAGTTCTGTCTCTACTTCTTTCCTGAGCTCAAGATTATGCTTAATCAGCTCTATAAATTGACGCATTAACTCGTCTTGTTTATCTTTGAGGAGCTTATGACCCCGAACCGCAACAGTTAATCTACCTTTTAGTTCGGTCATGACCATGCGCATCGGACTGACGTTTAGTCTTGCCATACATCTCCACCTTTCTTGTGCTTCAGTTTATTTACTTCAGCAATTACATAATTAATGATTTCTATACCGTTGTCCATCACGCTTTGGTTTAGTCAACCTTACCTAGGAACTCATCTAGCAAGGCATCACTGATACGCTTCAACTCTTCGCGCGGTAAGATCTTCAAGAGATCCCAACCGAGGTCTAAAGTTTCAATAATTGTTCTATCGGTATAAAAACCTTGGTTGACATAGCGCTCGTCAAAGGCATCACTGTAACGGGCAAATGCAAGATCATCGTCAGATAAAGCAGATTCGCCAAGAATGGTAGATAGCTCTTTTGCATCTCGTCCACGGGCAACACCTGCATAGATCTGGTTCATTGTATTAGCGTGATCTTTCCGCGTTTTTCCTTCACCGATCCCCTTGTCTTTCAAACGAGACAATGACGGCAGCACATTAATAGGTGGGTTAATGTTACGGTTATAGATTTCCCTGGAAAGAATAATCTGTCCTTCGGTGATATAGCCTGTCAAGTCAGGAATCGGATGGGTTATATCGTCTTCCGGCATCGTGAGAATTGGAATCTGAGTGATAGAACCCGCTTTTCCTTTAACACGACCGGCACGCTCATAAATTTGTGACAAGTCAGTATATAGATAACCCGGATAACCACGACGACCTGGCACTTCTTTACGAGCCGAAGAAACTTCACGCAATGCGTCGGCATAGTTCGTCATATCTGTCAAGATAACAAGGACGTGCATTCCCTCGTCAAAGGCTAAATATTCAGCAGCTGTAAGTGCCATACGGGGTGTCGAAACACGTTCAATCGTGGGGTCATTTGCCAAATTAATAAATAAGACCGCACGATCAATGGCCCCACTCTCGCGGAAGTCATTGATAAAGAACTCCGCTTCTTCAAAAGTAATACCCATTGCTGCAAAGATAACAGCAAACTTTTCATCGGTACCTAGAACTTGAGCTTGGCGAGCGATCTGGGCAGCTAATTGGTTATGAGGCAAACCACTACCCGAGAAAATTGGCAATTTCTGACCGCGAACCAATGTATTTAAGCCGTCGATAGCGGACACGCCGGTCTGGATAAATTCAGACGGATAGAGACGGGCAAAAGGATTGATCGGCAGACCGTTTATGTCTCTTCTCTCGTCTGCGATGATCTGGGGTCCATTGTCAATTGGATTACCCATACCATCGAAAACACGTCCGATCATATCCGGAGAAACACCCAGTTCCTGGGGTTTACCCAGAAAACGAACTTTGGTGTTTTTCATATTGATGCCATCGGAACCTTCAAAGAGCTGGACTAATGCGTTGTCGGTACCAACCTCCAGCACCTTGCCGCGACGTTTCTCGCCAGTCTGCATTTGGATTTCGACTAGTTCTTCATATTTAACACCGCTGACATCAGTGACCAACATAAGTGGTCCGGTGATTTCAGTAACTGTTTGATATTCTTTAAGCATCTTGCGCCTCCCGATCTGCAATGAGAGTCCGGAATTCTGCTTCCATCTCTACCCGAATGTCTTCAAATTTTTCAAACTCGTCTTCAGGGATAAAACGCATACGAGTAATACGTTCGCGGACCTTCATGCGGTCAATCTCGCGGATATACAATCCTTTAACGATTCCTTCTAATGCGTGATCGTGGAAGGTCAAGATCAACTCCAACATCCTTTTTTGTTTCTCCAACGAACAGTACGTATCGATATCATCAAAAGCGTTCTGCTGTAGGAAATCCTCACGAAGCGACTTGGCAGTTAATAGTTTCAATTGATCCTCGTCTGACAAAGTGTCTTGACCGACTAGACGAACAATTTCCTGCAAACTCTGTTCTTCTTGAAGCAAACTCATTGCTTGTTTACGCAAATCAGAGAAGGAGTCGCTAATATTTTCATCGATATAACGGTCAACCTTATCTTGATACAAAGAGTATGAACTAAGCCAGTTAATAGCTGGGAAATGTCGTGAGTGCGACAGGGCATAATCTAAGCCCCAGAACACTTTAACAATACGCAGTGTTGACTGGGTAACTGGTTCAGACAAGTCACCACCTGGAGGTGAAACCGCTCCAATAATCGTCAGTGAACCGGTCCGGTTGTCTGATCCAAGACAATTGACCACACCGGCACGCTCGTAGAAGTCGGCAACACGAGAACCTAAGTAAGCCGGATAGCCCTCGTCACCTGGCATCTCTTCAAGACGACCGGACATCTCACGAAGTGCTTCCGCCCAACGGGACGTAGAATCCGCCATAAGAGCTACAGAGTATCCCATATCCCGATAGAACTCACCAATTGTAACACCTGTATAAATCGATGCTTCACGGGCCGCAACGGGCATATTGGAGGTGTTCGCGATAAGAACAACTTTCTCCATCAACGATTTGCCGGTGTTCGGATCAATAATCTCTGGGAACTCATTCAAAACGTCGGTCATTTCGTTACCACGCTCACCACAGCCGATGTACACGATAATGTCTGCATCTGCCCACTTGGCGAGCTGATGCTGGATAACCGTCTTACCGGAACCGAAAGGACCAGGGATCGCTGCTGTACCGCCTTTAGCAACTGGGAAGAATGTATCAATAACACGTTGTCCCGTCATCAACGGACGAACCGGATCAATTTTATTCTGATAAGGTCTGCCACGGCGTACAGGCCAACGTTGGATCATTGTGACATCCTGACCAGAAATAGTGGCTACCGAATCTTCAACTTTATAATCCCCTGCTTCAATGCGTTCAATTTTGCCTTCGACACCGGGAGGAACCATAATTTTCAACGTAATAACTTCAGTCTCTTTGACGGTTCCAAGAATGTCACCCGGTTTAACCTCATCCCCAACTTGGGCTGAAGGTTCAAAGCGCCATACTTTATTTCGATCAAGCGGCGGCGCTGTGATACCGCGATCGATAAATTCTCCAGACAGGTCGTATAGTTCATTGAGAGGGCGCTGTATGCCGTCATAAATTTGCCCCAGCATACCTGGTCCTAGTTCAACAGACAACGGCATTCCCGTCGTCACAACCTGTTCCCCAGGACCAACGCCGGTCGTCTCTTCATAAACCTGGATGGACGCCTTATCGCGCCGCATCTCAATTATCTCGCCGATCAGTTTATACTCGGCGACCTCGACCACGTCGTGAATATTTGCATTCTCCATATTGACCGCTTCGATCAGCGGTCCGGAAACTTTTGTAATCACACCTTTTTTCACACGTAATCCTACTTTCTTATTTAAAGATATTGGTTCCAACTGCTTTTTCAACATTTTTATAAATATCGTTCATACCAATACCCATTGAGCCTTGATGATCTGGAATCAGAATGACAGCTGGCTTGAGCTGAGAACGATATCTAGCAACCGTCTCAGGTATCATGGCAGCCACCGTCTCGGTCAGAAAAATGACACCATAGCCTTCCCGCGCAGCACGATCCACATTGTTGCGAGCCGCATCCGAATCTGTCGGTGTAAATACATCGACGCCCATTGCACGAAAGGCGAGCACCGAGGCCCGATCTCCAATGACAGCAACTCTATCCATTGATATCACGCAACCTTTCTCGTACGCTGCTGGTGTCTATATTATTTTTTGCGGCCATTAGAATAATCCGCAAATTCTGAATCTCTGTTTCACGACGTATAGCATAAGCAAAAATAACTTCGGGACCGTAGGTCACCCGAGCACCCGCCATTGCCGTCGCAATTCCCGCATCATCCCTTGCCTTTTCAAAGGCAGCGAGATCACCGCCATCAAGGTATGCCGATGCTGCTTCTTTGAGACGCGAAGTAGCCCCCGCCTCGTCAAGACCACTGATGAACGTCTCCGATTTTTCGTTATATAATCTATATAGTTGTAATAACCGCTGCGGATCTATGTGGCCACCAGGAACTAGGAAGTATTCAAATTCAGTGCTAGTAACATCCCTGCGTACAGCACGGAAAAATGTTCCTACATTGATAAAATCCATACGTTCCTTAAAATAGTTGGTCATCGTTGGAATCTTTGCTTCCTTAACCACTTCGGCCATTTCTGTTGCGCAAGCCCGATCTAGAATTGCGTCCGAGCGTTTAGGATCTCTATTTTTTTGAAAATCCTCAACCGCTTCGGCCAGTGCAACTTCGAATGGCGTGCTACGTGGATTCTGTTCTGGGGATTCGATGATCTTAGCCAAATAGACTAAATCGACACCACCCGCTTCGACAGCCAAATCTTCCATATCCTGTTGCAGGAAATGGGCCTTGAGCAATACTTTGCCATTATGATAGATATAAGGCAGTGCTAAAAACTCATTGACTGGGCTTTCTGGCGCAATGTCTTGCAAATCCCTATAAAGTTTGTCCCTCGTCTGTGTCAGCGCAAATTCATAGTCATCTCCCCGGGGAGCTCTAGACAATGCTGCTGCATAAGAACTCTCGTTAAATAGCTGTAAAGCTGTCACGAAGTCTGATGCACTAGCGAGATTGTCAAGGGCTGTGTTGGGCATCAACTGTTTTTCTAGACTCCGCACTCGCGTTGAGGCGTGGATATATGCTTCACGCTTCATAGTTCACCCGTCTCAAATGACCGCTCAAGATCAGCTACCAATTCTGGCACGAGATCTTCTTTGCGGTAATTCATCAGTTCGACATAATCGTAATTATCAATAATATTATTGTGTATAACTTTAAATCCCGCAGTGATGCTTTCATCCTCTTGTACCGGAATATCTAAATCGGTAAGCAACGCCTTACGACGCGGTGGAACGAGCAATACACTGCCTTTTTCTAATTCAATTTGTTTCAAAAATGTCTTTAATGAGGCGATATAATCATCGTCAGACAGATCTCTTAGGCGCTCTTCTGCGAGCAGAAAAATGCGCTCGATAACTGATTGACGCGCCGACAAAACGGTATCCCGAGCTTGACGGTCTACACTTGCATGTAGTCTCTCTCGAGTTGATACAGCCTTGATTTCCGCCTGTTGGTGGATCTGCTGAGCAGCCTCTTCGCCTTCTTGTGTTGCAGCAACCATAATCGCTTCTGCCTCTTTCGCAGCTTCTTGTTTGATTTGGTCCGCTTCCAACTTGGCTTCAGACAATATTTTTGCTGTTATATTGTCAATGCTAGACATATCCGCCTCCTTGTCTTGTCATCGTTTTAAATATTGCCGAGCAGCATAATGGAAATAACAAGAGCTAGGATCGCGTAAGTCTCAACCATAACAGATAAAATAATACCTTTGGTTGATTGAGGTTCATTCTTAGATAATAAAGTAATACCGCCAATTGAAACTTTTGCCTGAGCAATTGCTGAGAACAAGCCTACCAAAGCGATCGGCAGACAAGCCAAAAATAGTGCAAAACCAGTTTGGAGTGAAGTCGATGTATCAATTTTACCCATTGCCAATATACCGACAACGAAACCATACAGTCCCTGCGTACCAGGCAACAGCTGGAAGACCAACGCTTTACCAAATTTCTCAGGTTCATCAATCAAAAGAGCACTTGCCGCCTCACCCGTCATGCCAACACCTTTAGCCGAACCAGTACCGGCTAAAGCGACAGCCAACACAACGCCTAACCAGCCTAAAACAATGCCGCCATTTTGAACAAAAAATCCTACGTTTTCCATAATTCCTCCACTAAAAATTTTGTGTGGTCCCACTTCTCTTGTTTTAGCATTTAAGCAGGATCCCTCTATGTTTTCAGAACCGATTATTTAACGTCCATGTAGACGGAAGGCGAACGGAAACGTTTGAACATACGACCTCCACCTTCGTAGAATTTCCCAAAATATTCCACATATGCCAGACGCATGGTGTGAACATATCCTGAAAGACCAGATAAGAAAATATTGAATGCATGGAATACAACCATAACGATAATTGCAATAATAAATCCAACGATTGAACCCATTAATGTGCCAGCAATCAAGTTTACTGCATAGCCGATGAAGGCACCTGACAGAACCAATGCCGCAATACGAGTATATGATACAAAGTCGCCAATCCACGACGAAACGCCGTAAACATTGTATAGACCCCAACCGAGTCTTGGTAAAATACCATTTTCATCGCGGGCAGAAAAGAGGAATACGCCAATCAAGCCGACAATCATAACCCACATACCAATGGTGCCTGCCGTCGCTGATAAAACGCCCATCATTTTCAAAAGGAGTAACGCAGCTCCGCCAATTATCATATACCAGAAAAAGACATCGTAGATCGCACCCAGGATGTTGCCATCACGGATCATCATATAGGCCTTGACACCAAGCCCTAACATCATCATCACAAATCCAAATGCCACAGAGAAAATAATGAATGTCATATATTCGACAGTTGGATCAATCAGAGATGGGAATGAAATGGCAAAAAAGCTCCCAAAACAAGCACCTGCAATGATCGTTGGTATACTTAAAATTTGGAAAAATCTCAAAAAACCGCGGGTGCTTTCCTTTAATTTAAAAGCTTTCAATCCGATTGTTGTTAAAATGAGTATGACTAAGCCGTATCCCAAGTCGCCCATCATCATGCCGAAAATAAAACTGTACCACGGCATCATAATAGGAGTGGGATCCAGTTCGTCATATCGAGGCACCGCATAGGTGCTAACTACTGATTCAAATGGTCTTACAAGACCATTATTTCTTAGTTTTACAGGAACATCGATGACACGTTGATCATTCCGTTCCACTGTTTCGACACTTAAATTGAATGTATTTTGACAGCTGGTCTCGACTATTCTTGCGAGGTCCGCTTCATTTTCCGTTGGCACGTAGCCTTCGATCATGACAGTTCGCTCTGTCTTTAGGAAATTTTCCCGCGCTGTCTGGCGAACGATATTGTTCTCGATAGATTCATAGAGAATTCTGAAATCATCGAGATACTGGTCGGCCAATACAGTCAATTCAGCGTTTTGTTCTTCAAGACCGCGCTCACGTTCTTTGATTCGTTCTTTATTGTCGGCAATTTTTTCTGCCGCAGTACCTTCAAAATCGAACGACTCTTGGGTAAACGCGTTAACTCGCAGGATTTCTGCTACTGCTTCAGCCTCCGAGCGGTCATAAATCATGAATACATTGACATTCTTATCGTCTACCGAAAGAACTTCATAATAAGTATATTCAAGCTTGTCTAGTCCACTTTCAAATGGTTCACGCCAACGTTTAGGATAAGAGCCAAACAGCACCTCTGTGTTAGCTGTCGCACCCACTTTGTTAAATGGCACATCCAATTTCTGATAGGTCAATAAAACCCGATTCTCAACTCTGGCTAAATCATTTTCCTCTTTAAAATTTTGAATATCCCGTTTAATGTTTCTGACCTTGGCATAAACTGCAGCAAGATCCAGTTCAGCTGCTTTTGCTTCAAGGTTTTCATAGGAAATCTCAGGTAAAGCATTGTTGAATGCACTGAGACCTTTGGCAGACGGTTCCGCGCTTTCCAGTGTTTCTACACACCACTTGATTTTGCGACTGTACTCTTGCAACGATGCCAGCGTTTCTCCCTGAAAATCAGAGTTGACTCCCTCTAATTTATAGAGTTCCATCTCTTCCCTGGTAGCAGCAAGTTCCTCATTTTCAGCGATGTCAACGCCACTCATGTGCGCCTCAGCTTCCGCTTCAACAATAAACGTCGGACTGACGTTTAAGTTAGCAAAATCTACATCGCCGAAGGCCTGCAAATTACGCAGCAGTGTGTCCTTGTCAGATTCAAAAATGGTCAGATTAAAACGGCTCATTTTAACTATTGCCATATTGAACCACCTTTTCGATCACCTTATCAACTGCAGATGACAGATCAGCGTTAGAGACAGCCTCATACTTCGCAGCTAGTTTCTTTGACTGCTCCATATTAGGACGTCCATCTTCTTCCCCAGCACGCATTGCTGCTTCATCCAAAGCGCGGGCCTCTTCTTCGGCCGCACTAATCAACTGCGCCTTCTTTGTCGCGGCACTGGCTCGGGCTTCTTCGACAGTCTGTGTCGCTTCTGCCCTCGCTTGCCGCAATAGCTGGCGCGCCTCTTCTTCGGCAGCTAATACCGCTTCTAATGCTTTTTTTGCCATACGACCTCCTTTTGCGGCATAAAAATGAATGTTCATGCAAATTAACTTAAAAAATTTTAATTGCTATACATAATAACATAATACCGGTTTTCTTAAATTGTCAACCTAGAAAATTTGTGTGTTTGAACAAAAATTGTACCAAAATAATTAAGATTAATCTAAAATAACTTCCCAATAATTAAGATTAAAACAAAAGCTGCTTGCTAAATTTATATAAGCGGCAGCTTTTGTTTGTTTTCATTACTTAATATTTATGTTTTAATGTATAATTTTAATTATTTTAATTAAATTAAGAGTTGAATAAAAAATATTTTCAATCCGTAATTTCAATAAAAATTGCACATTAAAATTTATTTTTTCCCATTAATCTGTTCTGCTATGGCGTCTGCCATTTCACGCAACTCCCGATAACTAACATCATTTAGAGAAGAGGCAAGAGAAACCTCTTCGCCCAGCACATCCATCAACTTCATGTCATCCATAAATTTGCTCATCAATTCACCTGATTGAGGAGCCCAGGAACCATTTTCTATGATGCCAATTGTCCGTTTCTGTAGGTTCAGTGATTTCATCTGATTCAAGAAATCGAGCATCTTCGGATAGATTTCTAAGTTATAGGTAACCGAAGCCAATACAATATGGCTGACACGGAATGCTTCTGATATTAAATACGATACATCAGTTGTGGAAACATCATAGACGACAACGTTTGTCACGCCTCGTTCACAAAGCTCGCTGGCGAGCACTTGGGCAGCACTCTCTGTGTTGCCATACATGGATGCATAAGCAATCATGACTGCTTTGTCCTCTGGTTCGTAGCGAGACCACAGGTCATATTTATTGAGCAAGTAACCGAGGTCTGTGCGCCATACTGGACCGTGCAGTGGACACAAGATCTTAATGTCAATTGTGCCGGCTTTTTCAAGTACGGCTTGAACGTGAGGACCATATTTTCCAACGATATTTGTAAAATAGCGGCGAGCATCATCCAACCAGTCCCTGTCAAAATCGACCTCATCATTGAACAATTTGCCGTCTAAAGCACCAAAAGAACCAAAGGCATCGGCACTGAATAAGACACCATTGGTTGTATCAAAGGTAACCATGGTTTCGGGCCAATGAACCATCGGCGCAAAGACAAAGACAACCTTATGTTTACCAAAGTCCATGGTGTCGCCCTCAGCGACTTGAATTTTATTTTCACCAACCTCAAAACCATACTGCGTCATCATTAAAAAGGCTTTTTCTGTACTGATAACAACAACGTCGGGATAACGGAGTAACACTTCTTCAATACAGGCTGCGTGATCCGGTTCCATATGATTAATAACAAGATAATCCAAGGGGCGTCCATCTAAAACATGTTCGATGTTAAGTAGGTATTGGCGGCATGCCCCCCAATCTACAGTGTCGAACAGTACAGTCTTTTCGTCTAACAAAAGATATGAGTTATAGGAAACACCGCGAGGAATCGGATAAATATTCTCAAATAGATGGAGTCGATGGTCATTTGCTCCTACCCAATACAGATCATCAGTTACTTTTCTTACGTTATACATTTTTTATCTCCTTGGACAAACCCACGCACACCCTTGACACGGTGGTGCGTCAATAATTATTAGCTATAATGAGTTATTTCTATGCACTATTTGCAGGGAATCAAGCCCTAGTATACGCTCCTTTTTAGGCATATAAGAAATGACATTAAGTCAGTATAGTTATATCTATTATTATGCCTTTATAAACTCGTCTTTACCTTCACCACATTTAGGGCACATCCACTCGTCAGGTAATTTTTCAAAAGGTGTTCCCGGTTCAATCTCGGATGCTTCATCCCCTAATTCTTTATCGTACTCGTAACCACAGCCATTGCAGATATAGAAGTTATAATCGGGGGCCTGTTTCTTAGGTCTGGCACGTTTGATCTTGACCATGGGCGGTGCCGATTCCTTGGGTTTACCTGTATCTAAAGCTTCAGCTAACAGCGGCATAATGTCTTTGACGTTACCAACTATGCCGTAGTCAGCATTTTTGAAGATAGCAGCATTTGGACTATTGTTGATGGCAACAATTGTGGATGCGTCCTTGATGCCTTTGAGGTGCTGACCTGCGCCAGAAATACCGCAGGCAATATATAGATTGCCTTTGAATTTTTGACCGGACATGCCGACATAGCGCTCCAGAGGTACATACTGCAATGTTTCCGCAACTGGTCGCGAAGATCCGATGGCAGCTCCAGCTTGTTTTGCTAACTCTTCTGCCAGTGCCATATTTTCTTTAGGTCCGATGCCCTTGCCCACGCTGACCACACGTTCGGCTTCAGCAATTGGTGTGTCAATCGGAATGCCCACACTGAAGTCATAACCGTCTTTCTCGAGAGCGGCGACAAGTTGGGCGACTTTTTCTTCATTACTGCCCTCGTTGAACATAATATTTTTGCGAGGGCCGGTGGCACCTGCAGTTTTAGTCCGGCTGCGACGCTGACTTTTTTGTTTAGGCGGTTTGCCAACGATATGGGCTGCAATAACCACGCGCTGAATTTCGTTGGTACCTTCATAAATAGTAGTAATTTTGGAATCACGATAGAAGCGTTCAACGTCCATTCCTTTTAGGAAACCGCTACCACCATAAATTTGCAGCGCTTCATCGACAATCTTCTGACAGCAATCAGATGCATATTGCTTCGCCATGGCCGCTTCCATGCTGTAAGGCTCATGATTCTCTTTTAATTCAGCAGTGCTGTAAATCAACAGACGAGAGGTGTGCAACATGGTAGCCATATCGGCCAGTTTAAATGAAATCGCCTGCTGGAAGGCAATGGGTTTCCCAAATTGAACGCGTTCTTTGGCATATCCAAGAGCGCTTTCAAAAGCACCTTGTGCGATACCAAGGGCCTGGGAAGCGATGCCTATACGACCGCCGTCTAATGTCGCCATAGCAATTTTAAATCCCTGACCTTCTTTACCTAAAAGATTTTCTTTGGGAACTTTAACATTATTAAATATCAGTTCTGCCGTGGAGGATGATCGAATACCAAGTTTGTCATAGTGGTCTCCGAAGGTAAAACCATCCCAGCCTTTTTCTACAATAAATGCACTAATACCACGAGTGCCGGCTGTCGGATCGGTGGAAGCAAAAACAACATATATATCAGCTTTTGGAGCATTTGTAATAAAAATCTTGTTGCCATTCAACAAGTAGTGATCACCCTTATCTACAGCAACAGTTTCCGTGCCACCGGCATCACTGCCTGCATTCTCTTCTGTCAATCCAAAGGCACCTATCTTTTCACCTTTGGCTAACGGAACGAGATACTTTTGTTTCTGTTCTTCTGTCCCAAAAGCAAAAATCGGCCATGTGCCGAGGGAGACATGAGCCGAAAGAATAACACCTGTACCGCCATCTACGCGGGATAATTCTTCAACAGCGATAGCATACGACATAACATCGAGCCCTGCACCACCGTATTCTTTTGGATAGGGAATTCCCATCAAACCCATTTTTCCAAATTTTTCAATTTGTTCTGCAGGAAACCCATTGGTTTGATCTAATTGAAATGCAATCGGTTTAATTTCAGTTTCTGCGAACTCCCGCACACGTTGTCGCAACGCTTCGTGCTGTTCTGTAGTTTGGTACAGCATAATGACCTCCTAAACATGCCATTCAAATTAATAAATAACTTCATTGTTAACTTTCGCTAATTTTATTGAATGAAATTATTTCTTTTTGTATACTTTATCAATAAAATAAATAATTTAAGGTAACAATAGTTACAGTACCAAGAATAATTTTTGTTTAATTTCTCTTTTGATTTTATTCCTGAAATAATAACTAGTCAAAAAAATCTCCTTATCGTTGGAAAAT
Organism: Clostridiaceae bacterium; assembly: GCA_012520525.1. GTDB lineage: Bacteria > Bacillota > Clostridia > Saccharofermentanales > Fastidiosipilaceae > JAAYOA01. Next base: position 15,850 of record JAAYOA010000073.1, read on the forward strand.
TGCAAACACACCGCAAATGATGGTCACAACTATTCCATCCGTAAGGAGAGGATTAACGATTATGTTATTTATAGATAAAAACTAGTAAATTATTAGGTTAAAACTAAGCATAAGTATGCATCAGTTTGTGTCTTTATTTTGCGCCAAAGAAACATCATCTTTCACGGTGGGATCTTGTTCAATCAGGGGTTCATCGGGATCTATTTCGATGGCTTCCACATCCACAGCGTCAACTTTCACATCATCGAGGGGGAGTCCATCAACCAAATAACACGACACCGAACCAGCAGTCACTGGGAAATTACCCCATCCTTCTTCATCTATAGTTACTTTGGTCAGATTATTACCTAGGAAATCGGCAAACGAAGTTCCAGCTAATTCCTTGCCTACCTCTACGTTGAGCTGTTGGTCGCTCCCTTGGGTGGTCAAGACAACGATCATCGGACTCACATCTTCCCCAGCCCCCATGCGAATCCAACCGATCACTTCGGCAGAATCAAAATAATCATACTGCTCACCCTTTGCATACCAACGCCGCAACAGGAGCAATTTGTCTATTTTCTCTTTGTGAGAAAGGATAGAGCCATCCCCTGTACCATAATAATCTCCATAAAAAATGCATGGATAACCATCTTTTCTTAACAAAATAAGTGCATAGGCACTTTCTTTAAACCAGTTCTGAACTGTGGACTCCAGAGATTGACCAGGTTGACTATCATGGTTGTCCACAAAGGTCACAGCCTGCATCGGACTTTTCTGGACGATGGTATCGTCAAAGATCAAGCGCAAGTCGTATTCTTCACCACGTTTGCTTGCTTCTTCAAAATTGAAGTGCAATTTAACGTCAAAGAGATCCAACTCATAATTTGTTTCGTCTAAATAGTGTGCAGTCAAACCGTAGTCGCCGTCCCAGTATTCGCCAACAAAATAAAACTCTCTATCCCTATTCGCTCGCATCGCCGTGGCAAATTCCTGCATAAACTCTGCACTGAAATGCTTCAACGCATCCATTCTAAAACCATCAAGGTTGAGTTGATCTATGTACCAACGCCCCCAACTAATTAATTCTTCTCGGACTTCGGGAACATTATGATCTATATCGGCGTGCATGAGATAATCATAATTGCCAAATTCTTGGGAAACATCTTGTGACCAACCTTTATTCTCACCAACAATCCGAAATATGGCTCGTTCCCCTGTTTTATTATCAAAGTCAACGCCGGTAAAATGATACCAGTGCCACTCAAAATTTGAGGCCTCTCTGTCAGTTCGACCGGGAAAATTAAAGCCTGTCCAACCTTCAATTTCGTAAGCTTCTCCTAGTTCATCTTCACGATTGTCTGGATCCACTTTAATGACTTCGAAAGTTTCGGTATAATCAGCACCACCCTTGTGATTTAAAACAGCATCTGCATAGATGGCAATGCCTGCCTCGTGAAGAGCCACAGCAGCCCTCATTAACTCCTCTTTTGTGCCATATTTCGTACGCACAGTGCCTTTTTGGTCAAATTCACCCAAGTCAAAAAGATCATATACGCCGTAACCCACATCGTCACTGGACATGCCTTTATAAGCCGGAGGAATCCACACAGCTGACACACCTTTTTCCGCTAAACTCTGTGCTTTATCCGCCAAGTTCTTCCACAAACTACCATCATTCGGTAGCTCCCATTCAAAAAATTGAAACATGACGCCATTGCCCATTTGTTCACCTCAAAATGAAAATATATTAAATTACTGTCTAAAATTGGAATATTCCAGCTCATTTAAGAACAATAAATAAGATTAAAAATACATATAAATCATATCACAAGAAAAAAGAGAGTGTGCCTTTTCCTAGCAAAGACACACTCTAAAATAAATTATTTAATTGCTATTTTACAGATTATTAAACCACTTTTCATCCCAATGTCAGACAGCTTTTGGCTCAGTTGGATCTTCTTCTTTTACAAAGACAGCCAGCTGATTCGTCTCGGGAACACGCCAAATTGCCTTGGTCGGACATTTTTTCTCACAGGCTCCACAATTAATGCACTTGGTTGGATCAATATAAGCTACTGCCCCCTGCATAGTAATCGCTTCCACAGGACAGGCCTTGACACAGAGGGTACAGCCTATACACCCAACGGAACAGTATTTGCGCACGACGCCACCCTTGTCAAGAGAGCGACAGCCCACTGTATAACGCTTATCTACCGGGACCATTTCGATCAATTGTTTGGGACAGGCAGAGATACACTTTTCACAAGCTTGACACTTGTCTTCATTTATAACTGCTACCCGATCAACGATGTCAATTGCACCAAAGGGACAAGCCTTGGCACAAGTACCGTGACCTAAACAGCCATATTGGCACTCCTTATGACCAGCGAAAACTTGTGATGCGGCAAAACAATCAGCGATACCTGAGTAATTATATTTTTCTTTGCTGTCGGTATAAGTACCCTTGCAGCGTACACGAGCCACTTTGCGAGTGGCATTTAAGTCTACTTCGACTCCCATTACGTTTGCTACCGCAATTGCTCCTTCCGCACCTCCCACTGGACAGCCATCCACAGGTTGAGTTCCCGCTACAACCGCAGCGGCAAAATTGTCACAACCAACCTCTCCACAAGCGCCGCAATTGGCACCGGGAAGTACTTCTCGAACCGCTTCTACTCTCGGATCAACTTTTACTTCAAAGACCTTTGCAGCTATGGTTAGAATTGCACCCAAGACAATTCCCAAAGCTAAAAAAATCAATACATTTGTTAAAATTGGACTCAAACTGATCACCTCTCTCTAATCAGATACTGAAACCGCTGAAGGCCATAAAGGTCAGCGATACCAGACCGGCGGAAATAAGAGAGATAGGAAACCCCTCTAAGGAAGCGGGAATATCAGCTGTTTCAAGGCGTTCTCGAATGCCTGCGAATAAACAGATGGCAACCCCAAATCCTACGCCCGTCATAGTGCCGTATAAAAGCGACATACCAAAAGAATCAGGATAATCAATCATGTTGGTCAAGCAAACACCAAGCACTGCGCAGTTAGTCGTAATTAATGGCAGATAAACACCGAGGGACTTATACAAAGAATCACTCGTCTTTTTTATGATCAGTTCAACCAGCTGAACCAACGAAGCAATAATTAATATAAACGCAATGGTCTGCATAAATCCTAGTCCCAAGGGATCTAGAATAGCTACCTGGAGAATCCATGTGACTGCTGATGCGAGAGCCATAACAACAATAACGGCTACACTCATACCGACGGCAGTATCCAGTTTTTTCGACACACCTAAGAAAGGGCAAATGCCGAGGAACTGTACCAACACAACGTTGTTCAAAAATACACAAGCTAAAAATGCTGTAATAATAATGTTAACCATGTCTTACCCCTCCTTCGTCGTATCTGTCGCTTGTTCAGGACTGTCAGCTGGAGGTGTCGATCCCGTCTGCTGAACCGCTGAATCTTCAGACGTGGGCAGTGCCGATGTGGGACAATTGCCAGCCAATGCACAAGCACCACAGTCTGAATTGTTGTGGGGATCTATGTCTACCTTCTTTTTCATATCAATTTTTGTAAAATTCATTTTATTTGCCCAGGCCATAATCAGACCGTATGCAATAAAGCCACCTGGAGGCTAAATCATCATTAACATCGGCGGCACCGAAGACATGGCAGCTGAACCGAACACATTATTTTCACCAAATAGCTGCAAGTTAAAGATTGAACCGTTGCCTAAAATTTCACGGAAAGCACCAATTAATGTCAGAGCAATTGTGAATCCAACGCCCATTCCTAAACCATCCATAGCCGATTGACCAATGGGATATTTGGATGCAAAAGCCTCTGCTCTTGCTAGAATGATACAGTTAACAACGATCAAGGGAATATAAATACCTAGAGACTTATCTAAAGCCGGTACGAATGCTTTTAAAAGCATCTGAACAATCGTAACAAAAGCCGCAATAACTGTGATAAATGCCGGAATACGAACTTTATCTGGAATAAATTTGCGCAGCATCGAAATAACAATATTGGAACAAGTCAAGACAACCAACGTGGATACGCCCATTCCGACGCCGTTGATTGCACTGGTGGTAACAGCTAGTGTTGGACAAGTTCCTAAAACTAATTTAAACGACGGATTCTCATTGAGAATACCATTTGTAAAAGTTTTACCAAGTTTACCCACGATTATGCCACCTCCCCTTGAATGGCTTGCGCTGTATTCCAAGCCGATTGAGCCGCTTCGGTTACTGCCGTACTCGTAATCGTCGCACTGGTCAAGCCATCGATATTATTCTCTCCGGAAGCATTAACCGTCAGGACGGGATCACCAGACTTATCTGCAAATTGCTCATAGAAGGCTGGTTCTGCTGCACGGCTGCCAAGACCCGCCGTCTCACTATTGTCGCCCATGCGCAGACCCGAAAACTTCAATTCGTTTGTGACACCTACTGTAACAGCCATTGGTCCGCCAAATCCACTGTTGTTGACGACGTCAAAAACATAACCGATCGCTTCGCCTCCTGACATAGCGATATATCCTGCCTGAACCATACCTGTCTTATCATAATTTTCGATATTTTCAATCGGCTCAAAGCTATCAGCTTCTGCCATAACTTCTTGTCTTTTTTCAGCTCGATCAGCTTCCGCCCTGGTTGCAATGACAGGTGCTGTCACACTATTAACTATACCGAGCAACAAGGCTGCCATAACACATATTATTGTCAATGAAAGGGTTGTCTTGATTCCATCTTTACTCATTTCGCAGCCTCCCCCTTTTTCTCAATTAAAGTTCCAAAGGACTTGGGAATAAAGGCCTTATCCAACAGAGGAACGACCAAGTTCATTAATAGAATTGCGTAGGATACACCCTCGGGATAACCACCAAAGTAACGAATAACCACGGTCAGCAGACCACATCCAATGGCATAGATGCAGCGGGCTTTAAATGTCATTGGGGACGTGGTATAGTCTGTTGCCATGAAAATTGCCCCGATCATGAGACCGCCGCTCAATAGATTGAATAGCGGATCCAAGCCCAAGGCAAGGCTCAAGACCATTGAACTAACAGCAAATAAGACCGGGATCTCCCAAGAAATAATCTTGCGGATAATTAAATAAATACCACCGATCAGTAAAGCCAGAGCGCAAGTTTCACCGATTGAACCCATGACGTTACCGAGGAACAAATCTTTATAAGAGGGTAATTGTGCCGATGTGACTCCACCGTTGCTGATGATTAACGATTGTAATGCCAACGGCGTCGCACTAGAAACTGAATCCACAGCAACAGTGAGTCCCTCTGTAGACATAGCCGACATCCAATTGGGCGCCTGCCATGCAGTCATCTGTGCCGGCCAAGACGCCATCATCATGGCTCTTGCTGCCAAGGCAGGATTGAGGAAATTCATGCCGATGCCGCCAAACAGTTGTTTAACAATGATGATTGCAAACAAACCGCCGATGATCAGCATCCAAAAAGGTGTTCTGGGAGAAACAGTCATGGCCAATAAAAGACCGGTAACTATCGCACTGCAGTCATGAATCGTCTGGGGCTTCTTCACAGCCCGATTCCAGATGTATTCGCCCAGTACACAGGCAGCAATTGAAATAGCAATATTAACCAATGCTCGCCAACCAAACAAAATGACACCCATAAGAGCAGCCGGCAACAATGCAATAATGACATCGAGCATCACTCGGCTGGTCGTAACTTTATCTTTAATATGGGGAGACGAACTGCCAATTAATCTAAGATCCATGATTTACGCACCTCCCTTAGCTGCCGCTTGTTTTGCTTTTGCGATCAAGGCTAATTCCGCTTTACCATAGCGGAAGGATTGAACTAAGTGACGCGATGCAGGACAGACATACGAGCAACATCCGCACTCTATACAGTCCCGCACGTGATATTTCTCCGCCGCTTCGAAACGTCCTTTAACAATTAATGCATTCATTTGCAGGGGCAATAAATTCATGGGACAAGCATTGACACAGCGACCACAGCGAATACAAGGACTCTCTTTCTGTGTGTTAATCTCATCCTCTGTCAAAGCGAGCAATGCATTGGTCTGTTTTAGAATGGAATTTTGCATTGAAAATTGAGCTACTCCCATCATTGGACCGCCCATAATAATTTTTCTAGGCTCCTCTTTGAAACCACCACAAAAATCAAAAACATCTTGTAACGATGTGCCAATACACACGCGAATATTGCCAGGATTTGCCACGGCACCGCCCGACACAGTAATGCGTCGTTTAACGAGGGGAATACCGGTACGGAAATAGGATTCTATAAAAGAGACTGTGCTAATACTCAACACCAAACAACCAACACTTGAAGGTAATTTTCCAGGAGGTACTTTCCGACCTGTTAAAGCATAAATGAGTTGTTTCTCAGCCCCTTGAGGATAGCGAGTTTTTAAGCTAATAACTTTGATGCGGTCATAAGCCGGATCCAAGGCAATTAAATCTTCTATGGCGTCCCGCTTATTATCTTCGATACCGATCAGCGCTTTTTCAATACCTGTTATGTCCAACACACGCATGATGCCCTCCATAATCATGCGGGGATTTTCTTTCATCTCACGATAGTCGGACGTAATATAAGGTTCGCATTCGGCCCCGTTGATGAGCAAAATATCAAACGGCTCATTGGGCGGCGGTGTCAATTTAAACCAGGTCGGGAAACCTGCACCTCCGAGACCAACCAAACCAGAACGTTTAATGGCTTCTAATTTCTCCTCTTTTGTCTCCGCCTCCACCGGTCCGAAACCTTCTTCAAGGGTCTGCTCACCATCTGTTTCGATGACAATAGATGTCATTTCAGTCCCGGCCGCCGTCAAAATAGGTTGAATGGCCTTAACCGTTCCCGAAACACTGGAATAGATCGGACATGTTACGCGAGCCGAACTGTCGCCAATCAAAGTACCCACCTTGACATGGTCGCCCTTTTTGACGACAGGTTCACAAGGCGCTCCTATGTGCTGAGACATAGGAATAACAACTTGTTTGGGAACCGGCATATCAATTGTCGGCAGTCCAGCGGTTAGCTTGGATTCAGGCGGATGTATTCCACCTTTAAAGTGATTAATCATCAAACTACCCCTCTCCTAAAGTAATTCATAAACAATGCTCCTGTATAAAAACTCATTATAACAAGCGAACAGATCTTTCCTGGCAAAGATTGATTGTGTGCTCATCCCAAATGGAACTTTGCACTTCGCCTATATGAGCTTTCCCCATCAATAACATACATAGACGTGACTGCCCTATGCCACCTCCTATAGTTAAAGGCAAGATATCGTTCAACAACATCTGGTGAAAGGGCAGACTCCTGCGATCCTCGCAATTAGCTAATTTCAGTTGGCGATCCATCGCCTCTGCATCAACCCTAATCCCCATCGACGACAATTCAAGTGCCTGATCCAAAACCGGATTGTACATTAATAAATCCCCGTTAAGTGTCCAATCATCATAGTCTGGTGCTCTACCACTGTGGCTCTTACCAGATTTCAATTTATCACCAATTTGCAGAATAAAAGTGGTATGATGCTCCCGCACAAAACGATGTTCTCTCTCCTCCGGCTCTAAATTTGGATACAAATCTTCTAACTCCTGGGTAGTAATGAAAGTGACGTGGCGGTCGACGACAACGGGAATTGAATGATATTTCCAACGTACTGTAAACGACGTGTGATAAATACAGTCGACAATATCTTGAACCGTTTCTTTTAAATAATCCAGTGTGCGCTGCTCCCGGGTGATGACTTTTTCCCAGTCCCATTGATCAACATAAATAGAATGTATATTATCCAGCTCTTCGTCGCGACGAATGGCGTTCATATCAGTATAAAGACCCTTGCCTGTTTTGAACTCATAGCGATACAGAGCCAGACGTTTCCACTTGGCCAGGGAGTGAACGACTTCTCCATCGCAGTCAGCACCTGGAATATCAAACCACACAGGGCGCTCAACACCATTGAGATTATCATTTAGCCCACTTTTAGGATCAACAAATAGAGGAGCGGAAACTCGACGCAAATTTAAAGCACCTGAAAGATTTTCTTCAAAATTAGACTTGATTAAACTTATTGCATTTTGTGTATCATATAAATTAAGCGTCGATTTATAGTGTTCTGGAATTACACTTTTACCCATTAACATCTCCCCTTTTCAAAATCTTAATACAACTATAACACGTTAACAATTTATTATTAAAAATTAAATGCACTTCGATTTTTTTGACTTTTTATACAGTATAAAGTATAACATTTGGCGCTAGCTTTAATGATTTTGCCCAAAAAATTATTTAAACCAAACATTATTTTTATTCTATTTTGCGAGGATTGTAGTGTCCCGGCGCTTTTATATGGGATTGTGCATAGGAAGTGATATATGAGCGATCTACTGTCAAAACCACATAAATACGCTCACCACTTAATTCCCTTAATTGTGTCTCTAAGTATTTGCGCAGTACATCCTCCTTTTGGTTACATTCCTGAGACAGTGTGACATCAAAAATAACATTCGTATGTGTTGGTCCGCGGACAACGCGAAAATCGTGAAAGTCAAGAAAGTCTTCACACTCTGAAACAATTGATTTTGTATAATTATAAAGTCTAGTCACATAAGGATCATCGTAAGTTATGGGATCCATGTGAATCACTAGGTGAACCCCCATCTCTTCACTAATTTCTCGCTCAATTAAGTCTATCATGTCGTGACTGACCAACAAGTCAACTCGTGCATCCACTTCTACGTGGACTGTGGCAAACTGACGCCCTGGTCCGTAATCGTGAATAATTAGATCGTGGATGCCTTTAACACCTTCATATTTCTCTATAAATTCGACAATAGAACGGGTCGACTCTTCATCTGGTGCCTTGCCAAGAATATGATTCAACATATCGCGCATAATATCTACACCTGAATAGGCCACAAAAATGGCCACACCCAAGCCGATATAGCCATCAATTTTCCAGCCCGTTAGTGCGGCTACCAGTATGGCTAATAATATAACTGATGTGGACAACACATCGGACAGACTGTCGGTGGCGACGGCTTCTAGAATTGGTGAGGGCATTTGTCTATCTAATTTTGTATTCATTATATACAGTCCAAACTTGAATGCGATGGAAATGCCCATAACAACAATCATCCAGAACGAAAAATCCAACTCGGTTGGGTTCAAAATTTCTTGAATAGAACTTCTTCCCAATTCAAAACCGATAAAAAATATAGCAGCCGCGATCACCGTCGAAGCGACGTATTCAATGCGAGCATGACCAAAAGGATGGGTCTCGTCAGCCGGTTTCATTGCTAATTTCATCCCTACCAAAGACACAATCGATGACGCACAATCAGAGAGATTGTTGACTGCGTCACCGATAATTGCAATGCTATTTAAGAAAAATCCAACTGCACCTTTGCCAAGAGCCAATAAAAGGTTTATAAGAATGCCTGTAAGTCCACTAAAACGGATATAGGCACTACGCTTCTCAACCTCAGTTTTATAACGTTCTGGTCTGATAAAAGTCTTGATTATTCTTTCAGTTATCATATCGATCTCAATAATAAAAACTAATCTATTACTGCGGGATTGCAATGATGCGCCCCCGCAGCAGTCTCTGAAAAACTAAAATCCAAAACTCTCCTCTATGCCATGAGGTGGTTCTAATTCAGCTGGGATTTCATTTTGATAGATTAGCCATTTACTATTCTCTTTATCGTAGCGTAAGTAGTGGATCCAGCGGTCAGCTACACGGCGTTCTTCAACAACGACACCATTTTGCACAACTTGATAAGTCGTGTGGTATGTTTCAGTTACTTCAGCTCGCAACTCACCATTTTCAAAACTTACTGCCCAGCAATCTTTCCAGATATCCACCTGATGTGGTGTGTAGTCGATATACATATTGCGCTGTTTAAGTTCATTTAACCAATCTTTATGACGTTCTAGCTGTACTCCGGTCAAATTCGAGTAAGAATTGATATCTAACGTCCGTGCTCCTTTTACATCTTCACGGATATATGTTCCTACCGCCTTTAAGACATCCAGTTGAATAGGTTTAGTGATGTACCCTTTTGCAGCTTCTCGTAGATCCGCTTCTGAATAGGGGAAACCTGTGGTATCAATCGGTGCGGGAGTAGGGTCAGTTGGTTCAGTCGGGCTAAATTCAGTCGTCTGAGTCGGCTCCGGATCAGGTGAAGGTCTGTCATCAGTGCTCCTACTGTCATCGCTGGAACTATCTTGATCTGGCGTAACATCACCAGTTCTATCGCCACCGGCAGTCGAATCACTGTCATCCTTTTCATCTTGTTCCTGATCAGTGCCACCTACCGTATCACCTTGACCGTCAGAATCACTATCTTTACCATCTGTATCTTCATCTGATGGAGAAGGCTCAGGACGGATCAACTCTGGAGGATCCACTGCACCAACGACTTCAACCTCTGTTCCATCGGCGGTCACTTCGTTGACACCGTCATGGGGAGCAATAAGATAGCCAAATTCTTTAAAATCAGACGCTTTTCCAATATTTTCACCATTCAAAAATACATCAGCATCGGGGTTTGAATGATCTACTTTAAATGCATTGCCAAATTGGAAGGCCAGTTCCTGATCATTTTCCGATACCAAAATGGGCTCAGACTCCAGTGGACCGCCAGGGGTTTTCATCGCTAAAGTGATCGTGCTATTCTTAACGATTGGTCCTAGCACCCCACCGTCTTTAAGGACGTCGGCAACCGTTCTTCCTATCTTCTCACCATTAATCAAAATATCGGCTGCTGGATACTCATCATTAATTTTGACGTTCACTACTTTCAGTGGAACATCTAAAATATATACGTCGTTATCTATATATTTGGATAAATATGAAAGACGCACTTTATATTCCTGTCCGCCTGGTTTCTCGCCCAAAACTTCTAGATAACGCACGTTAATAATATAATCACCAGGTAACCACGGTCCAATTTCCATTTCTTTGCTCTCAGCCGTCACCTCGTTGGTAAATCCACTGCCACTTAACTGCGCTGGTGGGGGATCAATTGTCAGCCTTATAGGATAGCGTCGCAGTGCGGGTATATCCCCGCGATCCTTCAGTTTGATAATGTCGCTATCCTTATCAGCTTTGAGATCGGTAAGCAGCGTCTCTCTATATGCAGGATCTTGCAGAAGCAGAAAAAATGGTTTCAAATCATCTTGATCGACAGGGTTACCATACTCATCCACACTCAATAATTCAGCCAACTGTGCTTCGTCGTCCAACTCAATTGCTCTGATGACATCTGCAAAAGGTGATTGACTTCGCAGTCTTGGCAGAAGAAAAATAACAGCCGCAACTATGATAACCAACAATAAAATCACGGTCATAATTATACGTGGCATAAGTGGTCGCTTGTGTTGTTCCTCTTCCTGCTCCAATGGTTGTTCTTGGGAGACGCTCGGCTTTTTGCCGACAAGATAGCGATCACCGCTCTCGGTATAATAATATTCACCAGGTGGGAGCTCACTTGTTTCGTAATTAGGACTCGGCGAATAAGTCTCTGCCTGTGCCTCGTAATCGGGTGTATAGTACGTGGGTCTTATCCTATCAGCCGACGGTTCTTCAAGATGCTCACGATAATTATCATTGTAGTCATCCCGATAAATGACCTCCTCATTAGGGATATTGTCCTCAGAACGATCCGTCGAATGATCCTCTGGAGGCTCAGATTCAGGAGATTCCACATTATTAACAACTTGATTTACATTATCTTGAGAAGACAGTTCTGAGGCGACTTCTCCTCCTTGACCTAATGCTTCGCCACAATAAGGACAGTGGGCGAAATGATCCGGCACTTCATTAAAACATCTATTACACTTCATAACACACTCCGTATATTATGTGATTAATATTCAACTTATAGATGGGTATATCTTAACATTATAATTGAAATGAGCATATTATAATATTATGATTGCCGCTGGAATTTACATTACACCATTAAAAATTTTGGTGAAGTGAGCCAATTGTGATTGAAATGTAATCAAACTGTAGCTATGGTCTTTGAATAACCTATAAAATATTCACTCTCGATTGAGAACTATATTAAACACATACAGGGGCGAGTTGTAAGATGAAATGAAATAAAAAGGCTCTCGGCAATTCTGTACAATGTAATTGACAATACATACAAAGGAGAATCACCTTGAGCCAATTACATTGTAACAAAAAACGGAAACGTGGTCA
>JAAYOA010000074.1 GCA_012520525.1 Clostridiaceae bacterium
ATTAGTACAATTAATAAATACGTTATACTATTAATATAGCTATTGTATAAAGTATAAAAAAGGAGACTATTATGAGCATTATTGAAAAAGGCAAACCCGCCCCTGAATTTTCTTTGGTAGACCAAAATGAAAATGTCATTTCATTAAAAGATTTAAAAGGTAAAAAAGTATTGCTGTCTTGGCATCCATTGGCATGGACTTCTGTATGCCTGGATCAAATGAGATCACTTGAAACCCACGCCGAAGCATTTATGGACAATAATATTGTGGCTCTCGGTCTTAGCGTTGATGCACAACCTTCGAAGTCTGCTTGGGCAAAATTTGCAGCTTTGGAAAAAACACCTATTCTAGCTGACTTCTATCCTCATGGTGCAGTTGCCACAGCTTATGGCATCTTTGATGAAGAGAATGGTTTTTCTAAGCGCGCAAATATCTTGATCGATGAAGACGGCATTGTTATGTGGTCCAAGGAGTATCCTTTGGCAACATTGCCGAATCTTGGAGAAATCTTTGATCAACTATAATAATTTTGATCAACTAAAATAATAAATTATCTAGCGACAGTTTTTGTGTAACGAATAATTTGATCTTTATTTTGCTTTTAATCCATTAGCGTTGGATTTTATAAAAGTTATTCTAGATATTATAAAAAGTAACGAGACCTCCTGAAATTGTATTTAACAATGAATTCAGTTTCAGGAGGTCAAATTAATTTATACTTAAAAATAGAAATTTCTTAATTTACTTCTTTAATACACTTTTAAAAAATTTTTATATTGAGACAACGACTCCAAAATTTGTCGATGAATGTCGGTTTTTGTTGAAAAATACATCGATTCGCCAAAAATTCCTCCAATATACTAGAATCACAGTCTTAATTAAGGCGCCAAATATTTACATCAAAACGAGGCTGTACAGAATTATATGGAGGTCACACTAATGGACAACACAAGGTTTAAACAATCGAAAATCAATTATCCACAGTCGAATAGAAACTGGAAAACTCGTCGTTCTAACTCTTATAATAATTCCATTCAAGACAAATTTTTACAATTGTGCGTAAAAAACGGCACTGAAGTTCAAGTACACTTAAAAAATGATAGTGTAAAAAAAGGATTTATTCGTGGGTTTGATAACTGGACATTGATTATATCAGAAAATGATGACAATATTATTATGCTCTTTAAATCAGCTGTCACCGCTATAACACCTATAGAAACATTATTTTGGCAGACATTAGAACACAATGCTGTATTTTCCAATGTGTCTGAACCACGATCTATATACGACCACTATTATCACTGAACTGCTCATCAATGTTCAGTCAACTAAAATCCGTTGGCATTAAATAGCCAGATATTTTCTAATTGTTTCAGCAGATTCTTGCGGTGACATATTATTCAACCAAAGCCCTTGAGGTGTCTGTCGCCTGAACCATGTAAGCTGGCGTTTAGCATAACGCCTGGTATTGCGCGCGAGTAATTCCTTTCCTTGTTCAAGTGTCATTTCACCCTTTAGGTAAGGAATCATCTCTTTATAACCAATCGCTTGAAGGCATGTCGAGTCCTCTGGCAATTCCATTTCCATAAGTTGAGCTGTTTCTTCAAGCAATCCGGCAGAGATCATCTGATCAATGCGTCGATGAATACGCTCATAAAGTTTGGATCGATCATGAGAAATAATAAATAACTGGTAATTATAGGTTGGTTTACCAGCTCTGGAATCTTTGTTTAATTGGGTCTGCGTCTTTCCGGTCAGGCGATGGACCTCTACAGCTCTGATAATACGTTTTACATTGTGGGGATGAATTCGTTCCAAAGCAATCGGATCGACAGTTTTTAGTTCTTCTAAAAGATCTGCCAAGCCTTCTGGATTACTTGCTTGAATCGAAAGTTCATCCCTCAGACCGGCATCAAAAGGCATATCAACAAAAGTTAGACCATCAATAAGGGCACTAATATATTGTCCGGTCCCACCACAAACGATGGCCCATTTTCCGCGATCCCTGATGTCAGCAATTGCAGCCAAAGCCGCAGCTTGATAATCTGCCACACTAAATCGTTCCCAGGGCTCCTTGACATCAATTAAATGATGTCGCACTAGAGATTGTTCCTCTGGAGTCGCTTTAGCTGTTCCAACATCTAAATACTTATAAATCTGCATCGAGTCAGCACTGACGATCTCTCCGTCAATCTGTTTTGCTAACTCTAAAGATGCGCTGGTCTTGCCACTGCCCGTAGGTCCCCCGATTACAATGACAGGAGGCGAGTCAACGTAACTACAAACCATTAAGACACCACTCTTTTAAATAACTTCTCTAATTCGTATCGTGTAAAAACAAGTACCACTGGGCGACCATGGGGACAGTGCCAAGGATGAGCAGTCTGACTCATTTGCTGCAACAAAGTCCTAATTTCTTCTTCACTCAATTGGTCGTGGGCTTTCACCGAAGCTTTACAAGCCATATCAGCCAATAAATTATATATGTGATCTTCTTCTCTCTCTCTGCTATGATCTCTGCAGGCAACTGATCAAGTTGCTCAAGCAGCGCAGAAAACGCCAAACCAGGGGAGAGGGTGGCTGTAACCACAGGAAATGAACGAATTACAACTGCATTTTGACCAAATTGTTCAAACTCAAATCCCAAGTTTTCTATAAAGTCTCGCTCACTTTCTGCAAGGGCAATTTCCGAGGGAGAAAGATCAACAACTTCTGGACTTAAAAGCGGTTGGGTAATCACTTGCTTTGAACGATAGGTTGAAACGATGCGTTCAAAGTTGATCTTTTCGTGAGCAGCATGCTGGTCTATGAGATAGAAACAATCTCGTCCCTCAATTATGATATAGGTATTAAATAAATGCCCGGCAAGGCGCCCTTCTAGAATAGGGGTCATAGCATTCTCGTGGTCTAACTCAGCTGAATCTGCCAGCCCTTGCTCGTTACTGCGATCAGTTGCATCAACCTTTACAGAATCTTCACTGGATTCCCCAACTTGACTTGCACTAGAATCTTCAATGCCTGCTGGAACTCCAATTTTAGATTCGACAACACTATAAGACTGCTCAGCGTCTTCCAATTTCAGCGCACCAGAGTGTTCCAGCTTCCCCAATTTTTGTTGTACAGGTAATTTTGATTGTTGCAGCAAACGGTCTTCACCCTGAAAATCAGACGCAAACTGTTCCTGTCCAAAATGATCGGTTCTTGCTTTCACTGGATATGACTTAGTTTCTTGTCCCTGATTAGTTTTATTTTCTACATTGTCCCCTACTATTGCTGAGCTGCCTACAGCAGTTGGACCCACAGAACCACCCAGTGTTTCTGAAACGGCATTGCGCACTGTTCTAAAAACTTCTCCGTCATTCCAAAAACGAATTTCTGTCTTTTGGGGATGAACATTGACATCGATCAGATTACTAGCGACTGTAAGTTTAAGGATAGCTATAGGAAAGCGTCCCTTCACTAAATAGCTGCGATAACCTTCCTCTACTGCAGTCTTTAACATAGGCGATTGAACCATACGGTCATTGACAAAGAACAATTCCATCTGTCGGCTTTTTCGAGCGAACTCAGGCAAACCAATAAAACCAGATACTTGTATAGATGAAACATGGGTAGTTTTGATCGGCAGTAACTCACCAACCGACTTCTTATTATATACACTGTAGATTGCACTGGCTAAGTCATTATTACCAGGCGAATGTAAAACCTGCTGGTCATTATTTATCAGTCTGAAAGACACATCTGGACGGGCAAGTATTAATCGCTGGATGATATCGGCAACGCGACCTGCTTCAGTGGTATCTTTTTTAAGAAACTTATATCTCGCAGGGGTATTATAAAATAAATTTTCCACCATAACAGTAGTTCCCACCGGAGTACCACATGATTCATGTCGGACCAACTCTCCACCTTCAATTTTAACGAGCGTACCGTCGTCATCATTTTCGGTACGGGTCTTTAAAGTAACTTTTGCAACGGCTGAAATAGAGGCCAAGGCTTCGCCACGAAAACCCATGGTCGTCAAAGCCTCTAAATCGGTGATCACATGAAGTTTACTAGTTGCATGAGCCTTAAAGGCATTTACAGCATCGTCGTAATCCATACCTGAGCCGTTGTCTGATACCTGGATAAGGCGAATCCCACCGTTCTTTATAACTACAGTAATGACATCAGCACCAGCGTCTAAGGCATTTTCACAGAGTTCTTTCACCACCGAAGCCGGTCGTTCTACAACTTCGCCAGCTGCAATACTGTTTGCAGTTATAGCATCTAAAACTTTAATTCGGCTCATCGCCGCTCTCCTTATCTATTTGTATCGCTTTCCGATGTAATTCATAAAGCTTATTTAAGGCATCCAAGGGAGTCAAGGTTTGAATATCGACTTCCTTAAGTAGTTCAATAATTTCATCATATGAACGGAGCGAAAGGGAGGAGCTAAAAAGATCCATCTGCCCGTCCATTGGTCGCGCTGATTGACGCATTCGACGGCGCACATCACCTTTTCCAGAAGCTTCAAGAGTCTGTAATAATTCTCTGGCACGAGTGACAACTGGCGCGGGAACACCGGCAAGTTTTGCTACTTCTACACCATAGCTATCATCGGTAGCACCTTGTTCAATGCGATGTAAGAAAGTAATGTCATGCTTCTGTCTTTCGACAGCGACATGATAATTTTTTAGCCCCTGAACAGTGTCTTCCAAATCAGTTAATTCATGGTAATGAGTTGCAAACAATGTTCTGCAGCCCAATCGCTGCGGGTCAGATATGGCTTCCATAACAGCCCAAGCAATAGCAAGGCCGTCGAAAGTACTTGTGCCACGTCCGATTTCATCTAAAATCAAGAGACTTCGAGGTGTGGCTTCTTTAAGAATAACGGCAACTTCCTTCATTTCGACCATAAATGTCGAATCACCTCCAGCTAGATCATCGGAAGCTCCAACCCTAGTAAAAATACCGTCAACAACTCCTATGTGGGCTGATTCGGCCGGTACAAAGCTACCCATTTGTGCTAACAATACGATTTGTGCAACCTGTCTCATATATGTTGACTTGCCAGCCATGTTGGGACCAGTAATTAAAAGCAACCTATTGTCTCCCCGATCAATCGCTGTATCATTAGGAACAAAAGCACCTGGACCTAACATCCGTTCGACAACTGGATGTCTACCATTTTTTATGGCTATAACGTCATTAGAATCGACGACTGGTCGACAATAATTAGCCCGATCTGCTTGTTCTGCAAGACCTTGCAATGCATCCAAAGTTGCCAGAACGTTAGCAATACGGCGCAATACAGTGACATATGACTTAGCCTCATCCCTAAGTTGACAAAAAACATCATATTCTACATCAATCACACGCTGTTTAGCGCCTAGAATACTGTCTTCCATTCCCTTTAATTCTTCGGTATAAAATCGTTCTGAATTAGTTAGAGTTTGTTTTCGAATATAGTGATCGGGTACCGCATTCAAATTGCTCTTTGTGACTTCTAAGTAGTAACCAAAGACGCGATTATAACCAACTTTCAAGTTTTTGATACCAGTCAGTTCTCGCTCTCGCTGTTCTAAATCTAAGATCCACTGTCTACCGTTCTGATCCGCCTCACGCAATCGGTCTATCTCTTCATTAAATCCTGCTTTAATCAGTCCACCATCTTTTAGACCGATCGGTGGCTCAGGATTAATTCCCCGTTCGAGCAAGTCAGCTAATTCTGACATTGGAAGAATCACTTCATTTAATTGTTTTATATACAAGGCATCTAGAGTAGCCACCGTTTCTTTTATATCAGGTAGTTTTGCTAATGTATTTCCTAAAGCTAAAAGATCCCTAGCATTGACATTGCCCAGAGACAGTTTACCAGTCAAACGCTCCAAGTCAGTCATACCTCGAAGCCGTTCGCGCAGTTCTTGTCTTTGGATGAATGAATCATAAAATGCAGCAACAGCATCTTGTCTCAATTCAATGTCCCTAGGATCTATCAAAGGTTGTTCCAGCCAGCGGCGTAATAACCTGCCCCCCATAGAAGTATTTGTGCGGTCAATAGTCCACAGTAAACTACCTTTTCGAGAGTGGTCGCGCAATGTCTCCGTCAATTCTAAATTGCGGCGCGCTGCCACATCAAGATGCAACTGACGAGCGATGTCATATCGCTCGACAGCTTCTACATGATCAGGAATCTGTAATTGAGTTTTTTTGACATAGTGCAGTAAGCCAGCCGCACTTTTTGCCCAAAGATCATGTGCATCGGCTTTTTCACCGATATATGATTGCCAAATGCTGGCCTCAAAAGCTGATTCCGGTAACTCTGTAATTGAAATAGGACGGCGGGCGCAGATCTGTTTGGCAGCATCACTTTGACTAAAAATTTTATTCGCCAATATCTCTGCCGGGGCAAAACGCTCGATTTCTGAAATAACTTTGTCCTGAGTCATACCATAGTTAATAGATGTTGCCTCGAATGAACCTGTCATAAGATCCAACGCTGCGAATCCGTAATAATTTTGAATTTGGAACACTGATACCAAAAAGTTATTTCGCTTGTCATCAAGATGTTCCAGATCCGTAACCGTTCCTGGCGTCACAACTTTAACCACTTGACGCTTAACTAAACCTTTGGCTACAGAAGGATCTTCCATCTGCTCACAGATGGCTACTTTAAAATTTTGATCCATGAGTTTAGCTAAATAATTATCAACGGCATGGTGGGGTACACCGCACATGGGAGCGCGTTCTTCAAGACCGCAATCCCTAGAAGTCAAGGTGATTTCAAGGGCCTCAGCAGCAACGATAGCATCATCGAAAAAGAGTTCATAAAAATCCCCTAAGCGAAAGAAAAGCAGGCAATCCGGCCACTGTTCTTTCTGCTCCACATATTGAAGCATCATAGGTGTCAATTTTTCGCGATCAATTTTATCTGTCCACTGCTTGAAAACTGGTCCTACTTCAGTCATATTTACCTCTTTAACTTCCCTCAGAAAAGTCATCGGTTAACAAGAAGGTGTTGTCGGAATATAAGTTAATTCTAAAAGTTTGCCGTTGACCGAAAACATTCGTGCTTCCGTAATCTCGACTTTACAAAATGCACCTTCCAATTTATTTCCTAGTATAGAATAATTGTCTCGCTCTATATTTAATTGATCAAAGATTTCATTAGATACAGTAAAGTTTATTAGACAATTATCTGAACTTCTACCTGTCAACTGACCTTCGTGGTGATCTGCCAAACCTTCTATCAGAACTTCCGGTCTGGTACCAACTCGACGCTGGTTGGCAGATAAAGCATTTTGATTTTGCAATTCCAAAAGTCGATTAAAACGCTCGGTTACAACCTCTTTTGGTACTTTATTGATCTCCAAAGCTGCCGGTGTTCCAACACGAGGGGAATATTGAAAGGTATATGCACTGTCAAAACCAACTGCAGCAACAACATCTAAAGTCGCTTGAAAATCTTCCTCTGTTTCTCCTGGAAAACCAACAATGATATCGGTCGAAAAAGCGAGATCCGGCATGCGCAGCCGCGCCTCTTTGATAATGTCTAGATAATGTTCAGCGGTGTAGTGACGGTTCATTTCCTTGAGAATCCGATCACTACCACTTTGCAGGGGCAAATGTAGATGTTGCTCAATATTGTCATATGCAGCCATCACATCTAAAAGCTCTAACGTAATATCTTTAGGATGACTGGTCATAAATCTAATACGACGCATCCCCGTTTTCGCCACATCTTCCAAGAGATTCGCAAAGGAATAAGATTCTCCTCCCTTTGCCGGCAAATCTTTGCCATAGGCATTCACATTCTGACCTAATAGCAGGACTTCACTAAAATCATCAGCCACAAGGTCACGAATCTCTGCGAGAACTTGCTCCTTTTTACGGCTGCGTTCGCGCCCCCGAGTGTACGGAACAATACAATAGCTGCAGAAATTGTTACAACCATACATAATTGTACATAATGCTCTATACCTTCTCTCCCGCGCCATAGGAACACCTTCAGCGATAACATCGTCGTCGCTTATGTCATAGACCCGACGAACTCCACTGAGACGGCGATACAACAATTCAGGCAACCGGTGAATATCAGAAGTTCCAAAAATAATATCGACGAAACTGTAGCTGCGACGGATTTTTTCCACGTGTTCATCAACTTTCATCATACAACCGCAAACGCCTACAATTAATTTGGGATTTTTTTCTTTAATAGTTTTTACAATGCCTAAATTGCCAAAAAAACGTTGATCTGCATTGCCACGCACACTGCAGGTATTCATCAAAATCAGGTCAGCAACTGTAGGATCCTCAGTTTCAGAAAACCCCATCTCAAGTAACAAAGCTTTTAACTTTTCTGTATCATTATCATTCAACTGACAACCATACGTATAGATGTAAAATTTTGTTTCCGAAACTAGTAGTCTGCGGACAGAGTTACTAAACCCTCGCTGCCTATCCAGTTCTTCTTGTGCAATATAAACTGTGCTCAAAAGGCACCTCCATTTATTATATATCTCCGAAAGTCGTTGATGATCGTACTTTATCTGTCGACAATCATATTTTATAACCCAATTATCGCAATGTATCATTGTAGGTAAAAACTATATCAGTTTATTAGATTTGCTTCAGCTGTGTATTAACCAACAACCATACCCCCATTTACGCCGATCACTTGACCTGTTATAAATGAAGCCGCATCCGATGCTAAATAGTAAATTGCATCAGCTACGTCTTGAGGCACACCAATGCGACATAAAGGCGTCTCTGCGACAAGCTCAGACATGATATGCTCTGAAATCCCTGCATTCATAGGGGTATTGATCACTCCAGGAGCAACACAGTTTACGGTAACTCCAGCCGGTCCAACCTCTTTTGCCAAACTGCGCGTCAAGCCGATGAGACCTGCTTTCACAGAAGAGTAAGGCACCTCGCACGATGCGCCA
This sequence comes from Clostridiaceae bacterium, assembly GCA_012520525.1. GTDB lineage: Bacteria > Bacillota > Clostridia > Saccharofermentanales > Fastidiosipilaceae > JAAYOA01. The sequence goes on from JAAYOA010000074.1 coordinate 8,931, forward strand.
GTTGTTCCCCACATTGAGGACACGTTAATAATTCTTCCCTCGTGGCGGCTGATCATATTAGGTAATACTGCTTGGCATACGTAAAATGGACCAGAAAGATTCACTCCCAACATATATTGCCACTCTTCCTCGGTTACATCAGTCACTAATTTTTGCTGAGCTATACCAGCATTGTTAACTAGAACATCGATGGTTTTAAACTGTTCTAAAACCCTTTCCACCATGGAAAATACCTGAGCGCGGTCACTAATATCTGCTTGTATTGCCATAAATGGAATGTCCCTTGTAGCAAAGGACTCCATCAACCCTGTCAAGGCATCCATGTGACGAAAGCCGTGCAAAACAATCTGATATCCCGAATCAGCAAAGCGCTTAGCCGTAGCGCGACCAATTCCCCCTGATGAACCTGTAATTAAAACTGTTGGTCTCTTTGTATTGCTCATATAGAATTCCACTATCCGTCGATTAAAAAATATCTATATAGTTGAAATAATTAAGTTAACTTTTATGTTTAATCCCAATGTTTTGAAAAATGCATTAGTCCCGATAATTTTTCCCTGAGATCCAGCATGGCCGTGTAATTTGGCAATATATAGAGACAATTGCCCTTTGGACAATGATCCAACATTTTAACTGTCAAAGCCACCGCATCTGTTTCAATTGTAACACGGTTGTCAGGCGGTAGAGCCGCCTCTAAGCGTTGGGCAATTTGTTCTCTACAGCTGCCAGAAGCTGCGTAAGAAACTGAAGGTAAATCCATTTTCTCCAACTCTGTATCCCATATCCAGGATACATCTTCACCGTCTGCAGGCTGATTATTAATCACAAAAAGCACGCCGCCGACGTCATCCATCTCGGTAACTAAACGCACCCCTTGTTCCATACCTGCAGCATTTTTAATCAACACAAAACAAAGCTCTTTGTCTTGATACTTTATGCGCTCCAAGCGACCGTACTGAGGTTTCGCATTTTTAAACTGACCTACAATCCGATCAAGAGACACTTCATTATTTAAGACTTTTGCTACCGCAACAACACCACAGGCATTTACAGCGTTGAAAAATCCTTCGATCGGCAAATAGCCTTTGACCTTTTCGCCACTGTCATTGAACACAGTCAGCATTTTTCTGTGGTCGATTGTAAATGTATAGTGAATGTGAGGATGTTGGAAGCCACAGTTCGTACAGAAAAAGTCCCCTTGTTGTCTCATGACCTGACTGCGATAGTGCATTAATTGATTGCAATTAGGGCATTGATACTCTTCTGTTTCTCCCGCTATATAAGATGTTTGATCATTGGAATGGCTGTGTTCACTGTCAGCAGCCCCATAGTACACGCAAGGATTAGGAAGTTCCTTCCCTATAGCAACAGCATTTGGATCATCACCACAGACCACCAAATGAGCCTTAGTTGCAGCACAGCCTGTTTTTATAAGATCTCTGATACCTGCAATACTTCCGTAGCGATCCATCTGATCTGGAAAAATATTAGTGACAAGGATAACCTCGGGGTCCAGATCTGAAGCGCATTTAGCAAAAGCTGCTTCATCAACTTCTAGTACCGCAACCCCTCTTTTTTTAGCACTCATTAAAGTTGTCATTAGACCCATCTGCATATTGGCTCCAGAACGGTTGGTCACGACCTCATGCCCAAGTCCTCTTAAAACATCGGTCAGCAATGACGTGCTTGTTGTTTTTCCATTGGTTCCAGTTACACAGATCACCTTAAAATTTTGCGCAATATAAGAGAGTGCATTTGGCGCAAGAGTCAATGTAACACGTCCAGGTAATGTGGATGCCTGCCTTCCCAGCAACCGTAGAATTTTCCGCGTTAAGCGACCTGTAAAAATAGCCCATTTATTACGAAATGACATATTGTCTCAACCTCGCATTTAATTTAGCACTGACTTATTTATATTACTCCCGTTGACACCTTTTGGGGCTCTTCAATGGAATTCAAAACAGTGCTTTATCTATAACACAACTTGCAATTATAACACGTCAAAGATTATATAGTATAGTTACTGAATCCATACATTCAGAATATTCTTGATTTGCTTTCATAAACATTAGTAATCTCTCCACGAAGCAAACTCATTATTATAGTATACTGTTAACAATTCACCTGTTTTTAAGGAGGACAATATGATTACAATCAACAAGAATTATCTCGATTTAGAAAAGTCGTATCTATTCACAGATATAGCGCGTAAAGTTAATGCATTTGAAAAAGCAAATCCAGATAAAAAGGTCATTCGCTTAGGCATCGGTGATGTGACCCTGCCCCTGCCCCAAGTCTGTGTCGACGCCCTTAAAGAAGGCGCAGAAGAAATGGGCAACAAAGAAACATTCAGAGGTTATGGACCGGAACAAGGTTATCCCTTTCTCCGGGATATCATTGCTAAGTGTGACTTCTCAGACAGAGGCATCGACATTGACGCCGATGATATCTTTGTGAGTGACGGCGCCAAAAGTGATACTGGAAATATCCTAGATATTTTTGGTCCTAATTTAAAAGTAGCAGTTGGAGATCCTGTCTATCCTGTGTATTTAGATACAAATATTATGGCTGGCAATAAAGACAGTATCATTAAATTACCCTGTACCGCAGAAACAAACTTCCAACCTGTGCCGCCGAGTAAACCGGTTGATTTAATCTACTTGTGTTCGCCTAACAACCCAACCGGTTCAGTTATGGATCATGAAACTATGCAAGCGTGGGTCGATTATGCCTTAGAAAATAAATCATTGATCTTGTTTGATGCCGCCTATGAAGCATTTATTTCTGATGATTCTCCACACAGTATTTACGAAGTAAATGGTGCCAAAAAATGTGCCATTGAATTCCGCAGTTTTTCAAAAAAGGCAGGCTTTACCGGCGTTCGCTGTGGTTACACCGTAGTTCCTTCTGACTTGACAGTGACAACTGAAAACGGCAGCGAAATCAAGCTGAGAGAACTCTGGAATCGCCGTCAAACTACAAAATTCAATGGCGTTTCATATATCGTTCAAAAGGCGGCAGCTGCTGTCTATACCCCAGAAGGAGAAAAGCAGTGCAGAGAAAATATTGAATATTATCTTCGCAATGCCAGTCTTATTAAAGAAGCTTTAGAAGAAGTCGGTTATGAAGTGTCGGGTGGTAAAAATGCGCCATATGTCTGGCTTTCAATACCTGATGGACATACCAGCTGGAGTTTCTTTGACTATCTCTTAGAAAATGCTAACGTCGTAACTACACCGGGCTCTGGTTTTGGCGCCTGCGGCGAAGGTTATATTCGCATTAGTTCATTTGGCAGTTATGAGGATTGTGTAGAGGCTGTAGAACGTATCAAAAACCTCAAAGCTTGACAACCGCAGCTAACTTAACGATTATAAGTCGAATTGTATAAATAATAGACGCCAGGACAACTTAGTTATTTCGTCAGTCATAGTGATTGCACAAGATGACATCCGTGTCCTGGCATTTTTTAAAAAATTATTCTAATTAGTTAATGTTGAATGATCATTCAGCAGGTGGATAATCTCTGTGAACAATCTCTTTAAGAATTTCAATAAATCGATGTTCTAGATCCGTCATTTGATAATTCCGACGATGAATTAACCACTCATGATAGTGTAGAGACTCGTGTTCAAAAGGCATCTGAATTAAACCATCTTCAACCTCATGTAACGACATATCCGGCGCCCCCCACATGAAGGTTTTGGGAACAGAACGCACAATATTTAATTGATTAGAGCGATCATTGACATAAATACGATTGATACTTTTATGATAACCAACAGCACCTGTATTATCGTGATCAGGCAAAAACATATTAGCTGTTCGGTGAGCGTGGATCACTTCATTGTAGCCTTGTAAATCACTGGTCTTTAAAATTTTCTTTTCGGCTAAAGGATCGTTGGCCGATAGTCTGACTACGTAGTCGTACTCCCATATTTTAGAAAAGACAATGTTATTCTCTCTAAAAATTTTCATATAAGATAGCATTTCCGATTCATGAAAACGAATGACTGCTAAATTCGCCTGAGCCTTTATAATATTTTTGACTGAATTGCTGGATACAGATTCCTCACATTTAATTTCATAAGGTATGGAATTATCAATCTCATTTAATAAAATTGACAGCGCCTCACTGGTATAACCACTGCGCGGCACTTGTATATGCATGGTCTGAATATCTTTTAAATCCGGGTGAAACTGTTTCTCGACATCAGCAATGTGCTGAATAACAGCCCTAGCACTGATGAGAAATTCTGCCCCTTCTTTTGTAGGCGTTACTCCTTGAGAAGATCTTTCAAAAATACGAATCCCTAAGCTTTCTTCTAATTCCGAAAGAGCTCTGCTCAAATTAGGCTGTCCCATATAGAGATTCTCTGCAGCCTTACGTATGGAGCCAGCATTCTCGATCTCCAATGCATAGTGCCAATAATTAATATGCAGATCAATCATTTTTAATCACTCCACAATACGCTCGATAAATCGTTCAAATAAATGCATTGTGTCCTTTGGTCCTGGACTCCCTTCGGGGTGGAATTGATAGGTTTCGATTCGACCATCAAAATAAGACAAACCTTCCACCGATTCGTCATCAATATGACAATAAGTCAGTTCAACGGGAACATCAGCTGTCTCTAGTGACACTGTTGTAACTACATAACCGTGATTTTGCACAGTGACAAAAAACTGATCAGTGGCGATTTCTCTAACAGGATGATTGGTACCGCGATGTCCGAAATACATCTTTTCAGTATCCAGTCCCAATACCAAGGCTACAAGCAAATGACCTAAACCGATGGCCATAATCGGTAAATCTGACTTTGTCAAAGCGCGGATGGTATTGAATACCACTTCATCACAGAACTTGGGATCACCTGGACCATTTGACAATAGAATACCTTGTACCTGGTCGTTAAAAATCTCTTCAGCTGATACATTATAAGGATATACTGTGACATCGGCACCACAGTCATTGAGAAGGTTGATTATGCTACGTTTGCTGCCGTAATCAATCAAACCAATATGTGGACGAGAAGCGTCTACTAAATTATCCTTATTATTGAAATCAGCCTGACAGGCGGGGAAAAATTGTTTATTCTGAGTACTCGTCAGAGGAATTAAGCTTGGCATTTCCCATTCATATAATGCTTTGCGCACATCTGAAAAATGAGGGCATTTGTCATAACATAACATACCTCTCATCGTGCCATTCTCTCTTAAATAGCGGGTTAACTCTCTGGTATCAATGTCCCAAAGACCTGGGATATTATTTTGCTTCAACCAATCATCTATCGATAAGTCAGCTTTTTCATCCAATGCACCATCATAATATGTTCGAACAAAGAGAGCTGCAATGGTGGGTTGGTCAGATTCTGTTTCAATTAAACGGACGCCATGATTGCCCAACGAAGGGAAAGCCATAACTACACCTAGTCCGGCCAAACTCGGGTCAGAAATTGACTCAGTATAACCTGCCATAGCAGTATTAAATACCACTTCAAATATACAGGATTTGATTGCACCAAATGCCTTGCCCTGGAAAACTTTGCCATCTTCAAGGATTAAAAAACCATCCATATTAACCTATGCATCTCCCACGTAAAAGAATGACTTCCGTCGAACGAGCCTTTTAACCGATATTATACATCTTAATGTATATTCTTGCTATTGAACAAGGGAATTTATTTCATCTGTTTGAGGTAACAGTGATTCAGCAAAAATATGCGGATCAAAGTCGACAAGATCTTCGGCTCCTTCTCCTAAACCAGCCAAGACAATCGGAAAATTAGTTTGCCATGCTACGCCCACTGCAATACCACCTTTGGAATTGCCATCGAGTTTTGTTATGCAAAGAGAATCCACCGTCGATACTTCGGCAAATGTCTGGGCTTGTAAGACAGCATTTTGGCCAGTCGTCGCATCTATAACAAGCAATGTTGTAATATTAGCATCCGCAGCTTTTTTATTTAAAATACGTCTCATTTTACCTAGTTCATCCATTAAATTCTTTTTATTATGGAGTCGGCCAGCCGTATCAATAAGTAATACATCTGCTTTTTTCCCGATAGCAGCATCCACTGCGTCATAGACAACTGCAGCTGGATCTCCGCCCTCGGCATGGGCAATTAACTCAGTATCAGTCCGTTCAGCCCAAGTGGCCAATTGGTCAATGGCAGCCGCTCTAAAAGTATCAGCTGCCGCTAAAATTACTTTCTTGCCAGCCCGTTTATAACGAAGGGCTAATTTTCCTGCCGTCGTGGTCTTGCCGGTACCGTTGACTCCAACCAAGAGAATAATATTTAAGCGATCATCATCAATGGTAAGGTATTTTTGTTCTCCGAGGATTCGCACGACTTCACTTTTTAGAACGCCAAGTACGAACTCTTCGGTGTCATTACCTTCCCTTTGCATAGCAGATTTAATATTGTCCATAATTTCATCTGCACAGCCAACACCCATATCCGCTTGAATCAACAACATTTCCAGTTCATCTAGCTGATCTTCGTCAAATCGCCCCATACTAAAGGCAATTTTTTTAACACCTTGGGTTAAAAAGTCCCTTGTCTTCTTCAATCCAGTCTTGAATTTATCAAATAAGCCCATGATCATCTCCTTAATATGTATTGAATTTACAACAGTCTATGATCCTGTTTCCTGAAACTCCATCAATCTACAAATTGTCACCTAAGCATCAGTCAGTTGTAATGACAAAATCTTTGAAATGCCACGTTCAGGCATAGCGACTCCATAAATACGTGCTGCTGCTTCCATAGTACCCTTACGATGAGTAATAATGACAAACTGGGAGTTGTCACTGTATTTTTGTATAAAGTTTGTGAAGCGAAAAATATTGCTCTCATCCAGAGCAGCTTCCACTTCATCCATTATACAAAAAGGTGACGGTCTTAATTTTAAGAATGAAAATAGCAGAGCGATCGCTGTTAAACAACGTTCACCGCCCGATAATAACAGCATATTTTGCAATTTTTTTCCTGGTGGGGAGACGCGAATTTGGATGTCTGCCATAAGAACATCGTCGCTATTTTCTAAGATAATTTCTCCTTTTCCGCCGCCAAACAATTCAGCGAAAATGAGACCGAAATTCTCATTAATCTGTTTTAAATTTGCACTAAACTGCTCCCTCATTGCAAAGGTCAACTCACGAATAACAGCCAACAAGTCTTTTTGTGATTTAAGTATATCATTTTGCTGTTCCGTCATAAAACGATGTCGTTCGGAAAGTCGTGCAAAATCCTCAACTGCATTGACATTAACATGACCTAGACCGCGAATTTTTTGACGTAAGGTCTTAATATCCCTCTCCGCCTGTTTTGAATCAATTTCACTGTCGCGCCACTCATCCGCCGAAAGGTGGGTCAATTCATAATTTTCCCATAGATTATTTTTGTCTCTATTTAAGGAAGATTCAAGCTGTTGTAAAGTATTTTCATTACGCACAAATTCGCCTGCCGTGACAGTTGCCTGTTCCCGAAGTTTGCGTTCAACCTGTAATGTCTCGTTGAGCAGTTCCTCAGATGTCCTTCGAGCAATTTCAACTGTCTCAATCTGTTTAACGATTTCCACCAGCTCAGCTGCAACAGCATCTAAATCAACAGATGCTTGCTTGCGTTTATTTTCATTTTCAGCTATGGTTTCTCTCAAATCTTCAGTTGACGATTCATATCGAGCAATTAAGCGATCGGCTTCATTTAGATCTCCTTGTAGACGCTCTAACATATGCTCAGCCGCCGCACACTGCTGTCGTCTACCTTCGGCTTCTATATAAAGTCCTTGAATGACATTGTTAATTGACTCAAGTTTTCCACTCTGGTCATCTATTTGAGTCTCTAATATGTTTATTTGATCTGTAATGGTTGATATTTTTCCATTAATTTCTCGAATTTTCTCGCTGTTATTAGTAATTTGAGTTTCTATGTCAATTTGTGCCGCTTTTGACGACTTTAGAGTTTGTGTTCTATTAGTAAAAATCTGTTTTTGCTCTGTGACGAGATCGGAAGCACGCTTAGCTTCAGTCCTCGCAACAATCAACTTCTCTGAATGAGCAGTCGCCTGCTCCTTGATATGCTCTACTTCTTTTTGCATATCATGTAAATTGCACTCAATTTTTTCCAGTTCATCTTTATTGCGAAGAATGGTGTTATTTAAGCGAGGCATAAGCGCTTTTAATTCACTGATCTCACGGTTACGACCGAGCAGTCCACTACTCTTGTGTTTGCGATAACCCCCTGTCATAGATCCACCTACATTGAAAATTTCACCTTCAAGGGTAACCACGCGATAGCGATGTTTCATTTTCCTTGCCACAAGAATACCGGTATCGAGATCTTCGACAACTAAAACTCGTCCAAGTAATTGAAGTATGATCCCTTCAAGTTGTTGATCATAGCTAATTAAATCAGCTGCCGTCCCTAAAAATCCTTTGATAGATTCAACAAGACGACGGTCATCTTCCTTGATGCGGCGACCTTGCATCGTAGCAAGCGGTAAAAATGTAGCTCTACCAAGACGCTGGGTCTTAAGCCTTTCAATCAGTGCACCAGCAACCTTCTCATCCGTTACAACTATATTCTGAACCGCACTACCAAGGGCAGTTTCAATCGCTTCTTCGTAAAGAGCAGGCACATCCAGTAGTGAACCTATAGTACCTAACACCTGGCTATTAAGTTCAGGGACATTCTTGATTTGTTTTAATAAAATTTTGACCGTCTCACTATAGCCAGCTAAATTGTCCTCTAATTCCTGTAAGGTACGCAAGCGATAAGCTTGATCCCGCAAAGCTTGCTCACTTTTATTTAAAGCTTCCCGTGCAACCGCTGCTTGATCTTTAATTTTTTCACTTTTAGCGACGACAACATCAATTTCTTGACGAAAAGATTGGGCTTTTCTTTCGGCTTCTGCAACAGCTTCGTTCTCTTGCAAAGCTTGAGCTTCAGCTGTAGCGAGCAGCTGCTTAGCCGTTGCTACTTCATCTTGACCTGATTTGATCTGATGTTGTTGTAATTCGAGTCGCGTCCTCAGTCGGATAAGCTCTCGATCATACTCATCGCGCTGGCTTGCTAATGCGGTTCGATGTTCTGACAATTGGGACAATTGGTCAGATAATTTCTCGGATTTATCAACCTGTTCAGTTTTTAATCTATTCTTTTCATCCAAAGCGGATTTGCTTTTTGTCCATTCGGCTTGAGCAACTTCAACTTGATTCTTTTGCTCCTCTATATCGGCGCGCAATTTAGCTTGTCTCTGCTCTGTTTCAAGGCGTACAGCGTCATCGCGTTGATGTCTCTCTGTCAATTGGCGATGTCTTTCCCGCGACACTTCTATGGTACTCGTTAATTCTGCACGTCTTTCCCGTTTTAAGGCACGTAATTCACGATGCTCTGTCAAGCTCTGATCCAGAGTGGACAATTCGGCACGCAACTGTTTCTGTCGTTCTTCATTTTGAACAAGTTCCTGTTCGCAGCGCATCTTATCCCTATTTAGACGCTTGACTCTTTCGCCGATCTGCAACAAGTGACGCTCATTTATTTCAATTCGGTTGAGTGTATTAGCCACATCGATACGTTTTAATTCTGCGGAAAGTTCTAACCAACGCTCTGCTTTTATTGCCTGTTTCTCGAGAGGACCAAGCTGGGCTTCGACTTCATTCAACAAGTCTGTAACACGAGTAAGATTTTGTTCTGTATGTTCGTGTTTCCGCAACGCTTCGTCACGACGTGTTTTATATTTTTGAATGCCTGCAGCTTCTTCAAAAATACGACGTCGATCTTCTGATTTACTGCTCAAAATACTATCGATCTGACCCTGACCAATGATGGAATAACCATCTCTACCAAGTCCGGTATCCATGAACAACGTATTGATATCTTTAAGACGGCAATTTTTCCTGTTGATCATGTATTCGCTTTCACCCGAGCGAAATAAGCGTCGTGTGATTTCCACTTCAGCATACTCAATCGGAAGACCACCGTCTGCGTTGTCCAACGTCATACTGACTTCACAAAAACTCATTGGACGTCGCTGTTCAGTGCCGTTAAAAATGACATCTTCCATCTGACCACCGCGCAGCGTTTTCACACTCTGTTCGCCTAATACCCAACGTATCGCATCGGTAACGTTTGATTTACCGCTGCCGTTGGGTCCCACTATAGCAGTTATACCAGGATGAAATTCTATTATTGTTTCTTCTGGAAAAGATTTAAACCCCTGCAAAGCCAGAGACTTTAGCCTCATGAATCGTCCTCCTCACATTCGCAACGAGGCTAATTATAGCATATCTAAAGTTATTTTAGCTGCCTCTTGTTCTGCTACTTTCTTCGCCTGTCCTACACCTGTACCGTAGGGTTTATTATCAATAAAAATTGTCACAGTAAAAACTCGCTCATGTACCGGTCCAGATTCATCAACTAGTTTAAACTCCATGGTATGATCCGTACCAAGTGCCTGAATGCGTTCAATTAAAGTCGTTTTATAATCATAAATGAGTTTGCCTCTTATAGCTAATTGGTAATGCTTCTTAAATAACCTTGAAACAAGCTTAAAGCATGTTTCAAAATCACTATCTAAGTAGACTGCACCCAACAAGGCTTCTAAGCAATCAGACAAGTTAGAGGGCTTATCCCGACCACCAGTACGTTCTTCACCCACCCCTAGTTTAATCAAATCACCTAATCCAATGTCCTTAGCCACTTCATACAAAGTTTCTTCACGAACAATTTGAGCTCGGATTCTAGATAAACGACCTTCTGCTAACTCTTTTTGGTCATTATAAAGATGTGTGCTGATTATGAGTCCTAAAACTGAATCACCCAAAAATTCCATACGTTCATTTTCTTCTACATCCTCTTCAGCTGATTCATAAGCCCACGTAGAATGGGTCAATGCGGTATGCAGCAACCTAATATCCTTAAAATGGTAATTTAATTTATCTTGAAAATTTTCAAGTTGCACTGCGGTCGGTTCGGACATGACCCAACTCCTTTTACTTTTTAAAATATGTGATTAGACATTTGAGATTTATAAATTAGTTTAAAAACAATTATTCAACTTTCATAATAATATACCCTATTTAATTCATTTCTTGGAGTAGCCTTTATTAAATTTTCAATTAAAAAGAGATTCGGGAAAACGAATCTCTTTAATAATAAATCTATTATTTGTTTGAAAACAACTAATTAAGAAATTGTATTAATAAATACTTTATATCAGGTATTAATTAGATGTTTTCCTTGACGTACTCGACAGCATCATTAACGGTTTTGATTTTTTCAGCGTCTTCGTCGGGGATGCTGATGTCAAATTCGCTCTCCATGGCCATAATTAATTCGACGATATCGAGGGAATCAGCGTTAAGGTCGTCAATAAAATCAGAATCGATTGTAACTTCACCTTCTTCAACACTAAGATTCTCCACTAAAATTTCTTTTATTTTTTCAAAAATTGATTCAGTTGTCATCTTATCCTCCTTAATGACACTAACTCGTTACAAAACCAAACTCGTCAACTGTTAGTATATCAAACTATTTATAAGTCATATAACATGATAACAACAAACTTGTGCCTGTCAACATAAAATTTTCACCGCATGTTATTAAGTGTGAACTGCAAGTTAAAATGAAATCCCAACTATTGACAATGTAATCGATATTCGCTCAAGCAGCCGCCTGGCGAAACTCTATAGCACTGTGCCCGTCTAATATCTTTCTGGGATAATGATTAATGA
>JAAYOA010000075.1 GCA_012520525.1 Clostridiaceae bacterium
CTTGCCTTGGATTCAGGCAGTTCGGCATAAAGTTTGCGGATATTATCAAACACGCCAGTATAGGTAGCTGGATTTGAACGGGGTGTCCGACCGATGGGGGATTGATCTATGGAAATCACTTTGTCTAAATATTCATAGCCTTTTATACTGCGATGTTTGCCTGCCTTGCGCCGAGCTCGATTAAGAACCGACTCAAGACGTTTTAATAAAATTTCATTAATTAGCGTGGACTTGCCAGAACCTGATACACCGGTCACACAAACTACAGTGCCTAGCGGGATTTTTACATCAATATTCTTTAAATTATTTTCGGCAGCACCTTTGATTTCCAACCAATGTCCATTACCAGGACGGCGTTCCGACGGCACAGGAATGCTTTTCTGTCCGCTTAAATAATAACCGGTATATGAAGTCGGATGGGCAGCCAATTCCTGAGCCGTTCCGAGGGCGACAATTTCGCCCCCTTCTTCGCCGGCACCTGGACCTAAATCAACGATGTAATCCGCCTCCCACATCGTTTCTTCATCATGTTCAACGACCAAAATACTATTGCCTAAATCTCGCAGTCTTTTCAGAGTCTGTAGTAGCAATCCGTTGTCCCGCTGATGTAAACCAATGCTAGGTTCATCTAAAATATAAAGAACGCCAACCAATCCCGAGCCAATTTGGGTAGCCAGACGTATGCGCTGGGCCTCGCCACCGGAAAGGGTCGCCGACGGTCGGTCAAGGGTCATATAATCCAGACCGACATTCAAGAGAAAGGTCAGACGACCTTCCAACTCTCTATTTATTTCTTCTGCAATCAACTGCTGATGGGGGCTGAATGTCAACGTTTTAAAATACTCCACCCCTTCAGCAATGGACAGCTGAGTTACTTCATAGATATTTTTATTACCTACGGTAACGGCTAGTGCCTCCGGACGGAGGCGGGCACCGTGACAAGCAGGACAGAGGTTGATTGACATGTATTGACTATAATAGGACTTTTGATCCTCTGATGATGACATGCGATAGCGCTGTTCAATCGATGGAACTAGTCCTTGAAATGCCGCGCGATAATCTTCCCCCCTGTTATAGCGGCTGTTGCTGGTATCCACATCTAGTTTTTCGCCCTCTGTCCCATACATAATAAGATCCTGGATGTCAGCATCCAAATCTTCGTAGGGAACATCCAAGCTAAAGTTATAGTGTTCGGCCATAGCTTCGATAAAGGAGCGCCCCCAACTCTTGGGATCAGAAAAACGCCATCCCCCTGCGTCTACAGCTCCCTCATTGATACTTTTAGCCGGGTCATTAACAATTAATTCCGGATCTACGTCCATAAGCACACCCAGACCAGCACAGTGGGGACAGGCTCCCTGGGGATTATTAAATGAAAACAGTGGCGGATCAATCTCGCCCAAGCTTATATTACAATCCGGGCAGGCAAATTTTTGTGAAAACAAGGTTTGAATAATATTCCGTTTGCCCTCTTCTTCCGGATTCGGCACTTGAAACTCAATCTCAACCAATTCGTCAGCTAAATTCAAGGCAATTTCCACAGAATCGGCAAGGCGGCTGCGGATGCCATCGCGCATCACTAAGCGATCTACAATAACTTGGATGTTATGTCGCTGTCTTTTGTTTAATTCAATGTCTTCGTCAAGTTCATGCTGCTCACCATCCACTCGAACCCTAACATAGCCAGACTCCCTCAATTCATCAAAAAGTTTGGCAAAGCTCCCTTTGCGCTCTCGCACCACCGGAGCCATAATCAGGAGACGAGTACCTTCAGGGTAGGTCAAAACCTGATCCAAGATCTGATCCAATGTCTGGCGCTCAATAACTTTGCCGCATTGTGGACAGTGCGGCACGCCGACGCGGGCATAAAGTAGTCGCAGATAATCATATATTTCGGTAACCGTTCCCACCGTAGAACGGGGATTATTGCTAGTACTCTTCTGATCAATGGAGATCGCAGGCGAAAGCCCCTCAATACTGTCTACACTAGGTTTTTCCATCTGTCCTAGAAACTGCCTGGCGTAAGAAGACAACGATTCGACATAACGGCGCTGACCCTCGGCAAAAATTGTATCAAAGGCGAGGGACGACTTGCCAGACCCCGACAAACCGGTTAAAACAACCAACTGATCCCGCGGTATATCCACATCGATATTCTTTAAATTGTTTTCTCTAGCTCCTCGCACTTCAATGTGGGTGTGACTCATATTTCTCCGTCCCAAATGATTTATCTATATACTTATTTGAAATGATTTCTTTAAAATTATTTCTCTGAAATTACTCCAAATTATTTCTCTAAAAATCTAACTTTAACAGTATAGCAGACCTTGGTGAACATACTGTAACACGCAAAGTACACAAAAAACCCCTGAAACAAATTTGTTTCAGGGGAGTAAGTGACCCTAACGAGAATCGAACTCGTGATTCCGCCTTGAGAGGGCGGCGTCTTAACCGCTTGACCATAGGGCCAAATAACAAAAGCAGTATAACAATCAGATCTATAAAAAGCAAGATGATTTGCCATAATTTCGCCGGTTTGTGAACTGCAAGTTAAAATGAAATCCCAACTATTGACAATGTAATCGATATTCGCTCAAGCAGCCGCCTGGCGAAACTCTATAGCACTGTGCCCGTCTAATATCTTTCTGGGATAATGATTAATGA
>JAAYOA010000076.1 GCA_012520525.1 Clostridiaceae bacterium
CAACATCATGAAAAATGTCTGTGGAAATAAAGTTCGCGCCACCGACGTCACAAGCGCATGATTGTCAGTACGGGCAAAAATTGACATCAACTGAGGTGCAAAAATTTCACACACCGTTATGACGATCAACATCAAAATGGAAGTAAAACAAATAAAAATACTGACACTATGCCAAGTCGACCGTTCCTCGTCTGTACCCACAGCACCAGAAAGAGTAGGTACGAGAGCTGCCTGAATCGAACCGCCAATTAAAATTTCATAAACAAAATCAGGTATCAAAAAGCCTTGAATAAATGCATCATTCAAAGCTTCAAACCCAAATCGATTGGCCGCTAATATTTCCCTAAGCTGACCGGTAATCTTACTGAGTATGAGGGCAATCATCATAATCACGATTGATGTGCCCATGCTGACCGGTCCTGACCGCTTCTGGCGCTGCTTAAGCTGTCCCATTTGACACTCCTTTGCCGCTACTAAGATTATGTTTGAGTGGACATTTTATAAATGCCAATGCGGCCTTCCTGTAAGAAAGTCCTGTAACATATCAATAGCACAGGACTTAACACTATAGAAAACAATAACTTATTGATTTAATAGCCGTACGCGAGCCATATTAAAGGCATTCAAAGCAGCAATTTTGCGCACTTTATTGCGGTTGCCTAAGAAATGAAATTTTCTAGCATAACTTCCTGAAGCATCGGCCAGCCCTATATAAACTAAACCCACAGGTTTTTCTTCTGTACCGCCATCGGGACCAGCCACACCGGTGATGGAAACAGCTAAATCTGCACCCGTGACCTGGCGGCACCCTTCTGCCATAGCAATAGCCGTCTCTTCACTCACCGCACCATGGTCATCCAAAATCGTTTGAGGCACTTGCAAAATATCTGCTTTTACATCATTAGCATAGGATACAACGCCGCCTTTAAAAACCGTCGATACCCCTGGGATATCTCCAAACGTAGCTGCGACCAGACCGGCCGTGCAACTTTCTGCAAATGCGATTGTGAGACCGCGCTCTGACAACAAGTCTTTCAGTACCTCAGGTAGACTGCGATCGCCAATTTCGTATATATATTTACCTAGTCGCGATTTTATCTCAGCAATCAATGGCTCGACACCCTTTCCTTCTTCGCCGTGAACCAAACGCTCAGTCAGTCGGAAGGCCACCTCACCTTCAGAAGAATAAGGCGCGATCGTGGGGTTGATTTGTTTATCAATCAAATCCGCTAGTAAAGTTGCTGCATTAGATTCCCCAACTCCGATCATGCGAATGAATGTCGTATCAAACTTGGCATCAGAATGGGCTTCGAAAAAGGGTTTAACTTCATCTTCAAACATCAGTTGATTCTCTAAAGGTGGACCTGGCAATAAAATAATATATTGAGTGCGATGTGGTCCTTGGACGGGTACAATGGCGCCTGGAGCAGTTCCATTATTATTAGGAATAACGTGTGCTCCGACGGGCATCATTGCTTGCTTATAATTTATTTCTGCAGTTTCTCTATTCAAAGAAGCGAAATAGCCTTGAATTGCTTTTACACTGGGTTCGTGACGCTCTAAGGGGCGATTAGCTACCCGGGCTGCCACAGCCATAGAAATGTCATCCTCTGTCGGTCCTAGACCACCTGTAATAATGACACTATCCGAGCGACCCAAAGCGGTACGTATGGCATTCTCAAGTCGGATAGGATTATCTCCAACCGTTGTCTGATAAAGTGAATTAATGCCTAACAAGGTAAGTTGCCTAGCTAAAAAAGTGGCATTCGTGTTGACGATCTGTCCCATTAAAATCTCTGTTCCACATGTAAGCAATTCACATGTTTCGATTATATCTTTTGTCATGATTAATCCTCTATTTAATTTAAATATACATATTAGGTCAATTAATATTATTAGCTGAGCGAACAGTCATTTTATAATATTCTTGAGATCTATTAAACTAAAATATCGTTATACTCCATAAGCATTTTTGTATGCACGAATGGTGTTTTTCAACAACATAGTAATTGTCATTGGACCGACACCACCCGCTACAGGCGTATAATACGAAGCGACCTCAGCCGCAGCAACACCATCGACATCACCTATTAATTTACCGTCTTCTCTACGATTAATGCCGACATCGATGACAACAGCACCTTGCTTAATGTGGTCCCTACCAATGAGTTCGGGTACACCTACAGCCGCGACAAGAATATCCCCTTGGCAACAAATAGAAGCTAAATCACGAGTTCTTGAATGGGTGACAGTCACTGTAGCATTTTTGTTTAGCATCATCTGAATCAATGGCTTGCCAACCAAAGTGCTACGACCGACAATGACGCAGTGTTGTCCCTCCGGATCAATATTATAGGCATTCAACATTTCCATTACTCCTGCTGGAGTGCAGGGCATGAGACATTCCTTGCCTAAGACCAGATTACCAACATTAATTGGGTGGAACCCATCCACATCCTTTTGTGGGCTAATACGTTGTAAAATATTGTCAGTACAAATGTGATCAGGTACGGGCAGTTGACATAAAATGCCATGAATCTCTGGATCTTCATTTAAGCGATCAATCAATTTGAGTAATTCCTCTTCGCTCGTTTCAGCAGATAACCGATGTGCCGTAGAAAGAATACCTACCGACTCACACGCTTTTTCCTTGTTTCGCACATAGATTTGTGATGCCGGATCTGCCCCAACTAAAATAACAGCAAGTCCCGGTCGTTTACCAGTTTCTTTAACCAAGTTCTCTACTTCTTCACCCATCTGTGCGCGCATTTTTGCGGCTAAAGCTTTACCGTCAATTAAGGTCGACATATCTCTTTCTCTTTCTATTTCTTTCTACAGTCTGATGCTGCGTCCAATTCGATTATATTGTCAAGCAATTCAATCTTCACTCAAGTATTTTAACAGTTCCTATAATTATATAAAATATTTACCAGTCATTAATAAAATCAATGGTCGCTTCATCTTCTTTCCTTTGAGCTTTGATTTGCGACCAACTTTCATTGGTAACCAATAATTTTCGTGGTTTAGAGCCATCAAATGGGCCTACCCAGCCTTTTAATTCAAGCTCATCGATGATGCGGGAAGCCCTAGGATAGCCGATGCGCAAGCGTCTCTGTAGCAAGGCAATTGAAGCATGACCTACCTCCAGGAATAACTCGACTGCATCTTCTAAAAGTTCATCTTCTTCCTCATCCGTACTTTCCCCTCGACGTTCTTCAGCAGTTGTAGAAATCATCTCGGTCGCTAATTCTGCATCGTATTGTGCTTCATTATTTTCTCTAACACCTCTGATTACCCGTTCCACTTCTTCATCTGTAACAAGTGCCCCTTGACAACGAACAGGTTTATTTGAACTCTGGGGATGGTACAGCATATCGCCTTTACCCAGTAATTTCTCCGCGCCACCACTGTCCAATATTGTTCGAGAATCCACTTGAGATGATACAGCAAATGCAATACGTGACGGGATATTAGACTTAATCAAACCAGTTATAACGTCGACCGACGGACGTTGGGTGGCAATGATTAAATGTATTCCCGCAGCCCTAGCTTTCTGTGTCAGGCGCACAATCGCATCTTCGACATCACTTGGAGCGGTCATCATCAGGTCTGCTAATTCATCTATTACAATGAGAATTAGCGGCATTTTCTCTCCTTCAGGATCGTTGGCTACAGCGTGATTAAATGCTTTAATATCACGACAACGCCGCTCTGCAAATTCCTGATAACGGCGATCCATTTCTACGACAGCCCAATTTAAAGTATTGGCAGCCTTCTGGGGATCGGTTACCACGGGTGCCAACAAATGAGGAATGCCGTTGTATACACTTAGTTCGACAATTTTGGGATCAACCAGAATAAGTTTGACCTCTTCTGGACTAGCTTTATAAAGAAGACTGATCAGTATTGAATTTATGCAGACAGATTTTCCCGAACCTGTCGCACCTGCAATCAGCAAATGGGGCATCTTCGTCAAGTCACAATAGACAGGCGCGCCCGGTATATCTCGACCCAACGCAACAGTCAGTTTAGAAGTTGCTTTTCTAAAAGTAGCATCTTCTAGGATTGGTCTCAATGTAACCATCTGTGTCTCTTTATTTGGAATCTCTATTCCAATGGCTGATTTGCCAGGAATAGGTGCTTCTATACGTAATCCAATGGCAGCAAGACTCAAAGCAATGTCATCAGCTAAATTTACAATCCTACTAACTTTTACTCCCGGTCCAGGAGATAGCTCAAAGCGAGTAATCGATGGACCAGTTGTAATATTGATAACTTTCGCACTGACGCCAAAACTATCTAAAGTGTCCTCCAGTTTTGTCGCCATATCCTGTACAACTGCTCGCTTTTGTCCAGCCAATTTACTTCTATCTTGGTTCAAGAGATTTAGACTAGGAAACACATAA
The DNA here is from genome assembly GCA_012520525.1 of Clostridiaceae bacterium. Lineage (GTDB taxonomy): Bacteria > Bacillota > Clostridia > Saccharofermentanales > Fastidiosipilaceae > JAAYOA01. The sequence goes on from JAAYOA010000076.1 coordinate 4,407, forward strand.
GGACGATGGACGACCACTTTGTCTTGACCTGCAGAAGAACGATTATTAGACGACGTCTGTTTTTTAACAGCTGAAGCGGCTTGATCCCGTGGATCCGCAGTTTTGGAAGAATTTATCTGAGCTGATTTTAAAGATTTTGAGGCCTTCTCGTTTAGCACGTGATTGGGTTTCGACGGTGTCATTGGTGTAGATTTATTTACATCATTTTTAACATCAAATGGTTCGACATCCTGTCCAGTGTTTTCATCAATTCCCTGTATTGCTTCCTGCACACCCCCTTGGTTTGGGGAAGCTCCCCCTAAATTCTCGTTTAATCCTTCATTGGCTGATGCATGTTCTGATTCAAATGGACGATCGTATAACGATTGATTAAACGATGAGAACGAATCCTCATAGTATGGTTCGTCCAACGGTACTTGATTTGAACTAACAGTGGGATCAACCTGTTTAGGTCTTTTCCCACTGTCTCCCATGTCATCTAAATCAAAGAATTTATACTCTGGTTGTCGTTCTGGCTGAAGAAACTTAGGTACATCGAACATCGCAGGATCACGAGCAGGTTCATCTCCCAAAATAAGCGGTCGATTATTCCCTTCTGCATCGAATGCAAAGAGGGGTTCATCGCTGATCAAGGGATCTCGTTCTGTTTCTTCTTGATCCATTGAATTGGCATTCCATTGAGGAAAATCTGATAACAAACTCAATTCCTCTGCATCTATTCCAACGGCACCCCCAGGTTCTGCATCACCAACATGGAAAAACCCTTCATCAGAGCCCGTCAATTGAGTTCTAGACCCTTTCTTTAACACCTCCCTAGAATATTCAGCAGCCTGATCGGGAGGCTCATAACTATACACCGGTGGCAATGGTTGAGACTCAAAGTCTCCCCTACTCCTGCCCACAGTTTCATCTCGATATGGATAAGTCTGTCTATAATTAGGCTGAGTTTTATCAAACTCATAAGCATTATTTTCTGATAAAGGATCGGTTGAAACCGCGTAGTTCTGGGCTGAATTAACATCTACATACTGAGAGCTATGGGATCTACTTGGAGAATGCATATTGGGTTCTGAAACCCCCTCAACCTCTCGTTTATCATAAAAACTAGGATGAGTCGCTTGCGATCTTGTCCCCGACCGGCGTGGCATCTCACCACCCCTAGTTGGTTGGGCAGTTGGCTGTCTTCTACGGTCATAACGTCGATCCACGCCATCTATATCTAAACCAGCTTGTCTACGTCTCAAGGCAGCATCGACAACATGATCAAATCCTCTTGAATTGATTGGTCGTTGGGAGGGGTGATCTGCCCGACTGAACGACTTATTTACTCGCACCGCAGTGCGATTAACTGCTTCACCTGTCTTAGTAAGTATGCGACTAAATGAAAGTCCAAATAATATCACTGCTTCAATCAAAAGTCCGGCAATTAAAATAATACTAGCCCCAGTTTTACCAGCAACTGCTTCTAAACCATAAGCAATAAAACTACCTATAATACCACCGGATAAATTTGTATCAATGACGGGTACTGTTTCCGGAGAAACACTTTGACGCCAAATAAAGACAAGAGACGTGGTTGCACTGTGGTCACTGGAGTGTTCGACCGATAAGTCGGCGAGCAAATGAAAATCCACAGCAAACAACTGAATCAAAGATGCGATAATAATTAGAATAATTGACACATGAAAAAATCGACGTCTGCTTCGCCTTGTCGCTTTGCCGATTAAAAATTCAAGTGCTCCGTAAACAAAAAATGCAGGCAAAATATAGGCAGGTACGCCTATTAACCCTCTGCCAAGGTTCAAAAAAATTTGCCCCAGCAAGCCTGTTGCAGCACTGGGGATATAGTATGAAACACTAAGCAAGACAGCAACGGCGAACAAGAGTACGCCTGTAATCTCATGCCGTTTATTCGTTTTGCCATTGCTCATTCATTCCACTCCATTTGCAACATTTCTTTTGCCTTTAAAATTGCAATAACCGTCTTGGCGTCGTGAATTCGCCCATCCATGACAGCTTCGACTACTTCTGTCAGAGGTATTCGTACCACACGTAAAAACTCACCAGGATCTAAATCCTGTCTACCAGACTTCAATCCTGTAGCTAAATACAAATAGATTTTTTCATCACAATAGCCCGGCGTAGGATAAGCAGATCCCATAGATTCAACTCGATCTGCTTCGAAACCAGTCTCTTCTTTAAGTTCACGAACTGCACAATAATATGGATCTTCATTCTCTTCTAGTTTACCAGCAGGAATTTCCAGTGTCTCACTTTCGAGAGCTTTACGATACTGACGAATGAGATACACATAGCCATTCTCATCAACCGGAAGAACAGCTGCTCCCCCACTGTGATGAATAATCTCTCGCATTGATTCACTGCCATCCATTAAACGCACAGTTTGTCGTTCAACAGTAACTATTTTTCCTTCAAATATTATTTCACTAGATAGGGTTGTCTCCGTCATATCCGGAGGGTTGTCCGTTTCAGATAACAAAGGATTTAACATATTCATAGTCCTAACTCTTCTTTTAATTTAGCGGTGGCCGCTACAGCCAACTCATCACAGCGATTATTGTATGGATTGTCACTATGACCTTTAACCTTATGCCAGGTGATCCGATGACGATTTGCCAATTCATCTAGGCGCTGCCAGAGATCCTTATTGCTGACTGGAGCTCGTGAAGCATTTTTCCAACCGTTCTTTTTCCAATTTACCAACCAATTCTGATTGAACGCATTGACCACATAAGCGCTGTCACTATATAAGTTAACCACGCAAGGTACAGTTAACTCTTCTAAAGCAGCGATTACTGCTGTTAATTCCATACGGTTATTTGTTGTACTTGCTTCTGCACCAGAAATTTCTTTTGTATGACCTCCAGCCATCAAAATAGCACCCCATCCACCCGGACCGGGATTGCCTGAACAGGCACCATCTGTATATATTTTTACTTTATGCAGAGCCATTGGCAAAAACACCTCCTGAACGCATTATATTGTATCATAATGCACCCAAGACGTATCTTAATCCTCTTTAATTGAAACTTCGTCTCCGATCAGACGATGGCGCAGTTTATAGCGGTAAACCACTACAAAGAGACCTAAAATGAGATACCCAATACCTGAAACTGTCAGCGTTAATATACCTGCTTTCGCTTTCCCATAAATATGGGTCAAAGCACTAGCAAACCCGCCGATGACAAAAATGACCATACTGAAAATATAAAATAAAAAATTGCGAAGGGCTAACTTTCGATCCTTGACATGCTCTGGTTTAAGAATAGTCGCCAAGGCTGTACCCGCATCAGTTATATAACCTGTCATATGGGTACTCCTGACAAGCAATCCACGATAAAAAATAAACATACCATTTTGTCCTCCCATAACAAAACTGAGGACAAACATAACAATTCTAGTAGAACACGATATATGGGATTGAATTAAAAGAATTATACCAAAACTTATTAAAAATAGACCGTAGGGATTTTCTTTAAAAGACAATATTTTTTGTTTAAAAATGAGTCCTGACACTGTAGCGCCTAAAAGATAGGCCAAAAACATCAACAAATATTGTACGAGTCTTGATCCATCACCTTTTGCCAAACAAATCGCTGTCTGCGTCAAGTTCCCCGTCACATGAGAGACAGGAATGAGAAATTCCATTACAGCTCCGACGTTCAAAAATCCTGACATACCGGTCAACAATAGGATCCAAGCAAAAATAATTTTGTTCCTATTAAGCCGCATGATTACTCCTCAATAAAATAGTCTATTTCAAAAATACTTATGGCTAAAATGATTCGCACGTCTATTTTTGATGAACATTATCTTTTCTTTACGCAATCAAATATATAAACAATTATTATTAAAATATAATTGAGAGATTAAAAAATGTCTAGCTATTGCACCTTTAGTTAAGATGTCAGTCTAAAAATTAGTTATTTTGATTTTGCTTCGATAAATTTTTTTACCGATTCATCACATATAATCTTTGTAGTTTTTAAACGTCACGGGCTCAAAAGGAATCTGCACTGTGGTACCTATATCATCCCCATTGGCAAATGCTGTTGCCACTCTCACACAACCAGATCCTTGACTGACAGGATTTTGAAACACTGTAAAAGACAATGTTCCTTTCTCCATAGCTTTTAGTGCAACTGGAATAGCATCTATCCCAATAACAGGGATCGTTTGAGGATTCTTATTTTTCTTTAGCATAGCATCGATGACTCCCAATGCCATTTCATCGTTGTTACAAATGACACAATCAAATGATCTTCCTTGAGACAGGAAGTTTTCCATTTCATGCTCAGCTTTTTCTCGCTCCCAATTAGCCTCGACCTCATAAATATAATTGGCAGTAATCCCATTTTCCATTAAAGTTAGTTTCACCATTTCTGTTCGCAATTCTGTATTGCGAACGCCAGATTGCCCTTTCAACATCACAACATCAATATTTGTCTGATCTCTCTCTTTGAAATAATCACTTAAAAACTCACCCTGAAGACGACCCGATTCCATTTCATCGGAACCGACAAAACAACTTTCCCCTCTAACAAGCTCCAGATCAGGTATTCTATTGACAAAAACAACGGGAGTACCAGCGGCTAAAGTGATGACATCGTCAGCGAGGCTTGATTCAACCAAATTAACGATAATGGCGTCACACCCCTGTTCCACAAACATAGAAATTGATTGTAGTTGAACATCTGAATTATTTTCTGCACTCACCACAGTCATTTTTACACCTAGTAGTGCACACTCTTCTTGGGCTGCAGTCTCCAGCTCAGACAAGAACAAATCCCGGCTGCCAATGCTAAATCCAAATTGGTATCTTGCCTTAGCTTTAATCAGGTGAAGATCAGATATATCTAATCCTTCATCCTGATTTTGATTTCCTGTTAAATACGAGGGAAAAATATTCTCATTTTGATCCGCTTCTGGAATGAACCGGGAGGTAACACCAGTCGTAACAGAGTTCCCGTTGGGATATGTTGTTCCAGTCTCCTCAGTGTCCAAACTACAGGAAGAACAGGCAGATATAACCATAATCAAACATAATAGTGCTAGAAAAATAGAAATAATTTTATTCAAAATTTTACCTCGAATTGGGACATGGACAAAAGTTCTGAGAACCTCAAAATCAGCAGAAGATTTGACCATTGCTTTTCATAGCATTTTATTGATTATAACACCTGATCAAGATCAAATGTGAAAAACGCTAATATTTAAAACAAAATGTTCCTCCTCCTTTAAAAATTCAAAACAATTTTAAGAGAATCCCCTTGCTTGGAATTCAGATCAATTCTAATTTCAAGGGGATCTCATATTAAAATTAATTTTATCGTTAATTTTAATAAAATAAACTTTTACGCATCTGCTATTTCTTAAGACTTAAGTATTAATTTACCTGACTTTTTTATCTTCTAACCGTGTATTTATTTTTCATGATTCTTATCTTCCGAATAATCAGGAGAAGGCAAGGTATCATCATTTTTCATAACAGGATTTGAAGCAATGGTGTTCTGATCATTTTGATTTACAGGCACTCTCTTTTTCTGTCTATTTCTATTGGTTGATTTGACAATGATCAGAATAATAACAAAGGAGATTACAACTAAGATGATTAGAGGTATAAAAGCACCAGCCAGCGAAATAGTTAAATTAGCCACACCGTTGACAAAGTTGACCCACCCCTTCTTGAAAGCCAAACTAATTTTTTCACTGAATTCGGAACCACTGACAATATTGGGCAAATCAGGTCCCTGGGGGAACAGAGATTGATCTAAACTCAGATTAATATAGAAGGTAGAATAGGATACTTGATCATCGTAGTACTTTAATTTACCGTTTAGTTGTTCGATTCGTTCCTGAATAATGTCAATTTCCCTTTGTACAGCTAGAAGTTCTTCTACAGTCTCAGCATCTTCTAAATATTCCTGTAACTTTGCGTTTTGTCTTTCAGCATTTTTAAGTCTTGCTTCAAGATCTTGGTGTTCGAATGTGACATCAACTGCATCAGCATTAGCTGATTTAATCGAACCATAATTTTTCAAAGATTCATTAAAACTCTCTGCTTGATCAGCAGGTAGGCGAATGGTCAGGTGGGCACTGGTCGTCCGATCTTCATAAACACTCGATGATTCGACGTATCCACCTCTAGATTTGGCAGCTTCAGCTATAGCCTGTTGTTTGTCAATTACGTCGTCCACACTAATTGATACATCATAATTTAATATTATTTTGCGATTTTCAGTTAGGGAGTTGCTAACACCTGAAGCTGCCTCGTCATATGCTTCTTCTTCTGCTGTCTCAGCTTCGGTTTCAGCGACCTCCATATCAGTGTAATAGTCAGAATCATATTCATAAGAATTGTATGCATCCTTAGCGCCGCCCGCCATCTCACTTCCACAACTGCTTAGGGCTACACTTAAAATAAGCACTATAAGCGGTAAAATCATACGCAATGAACGCGGTAAAGAATTGCCCTTTGCTGTGGATTTTTTCGTATGTTTAAAGTGATTCATGTTCTTCCTCCTTCTTCTTCCTCCTTTACTGAATTCGATCTTTCTTTTTAAGTTTGTAGTGGAAAACTAAATCAAATCTTACATCTTTTAAATCTGTGCCTTATAATTTTTATTTTAGCACTGCTGTTCAAATTTATTGACAAAAAAATATGTCAATAATGAAAATTTATTCATTCAAGTAAAAATAATATAAAATAGTATTAATTAATAATTTAACTGGGGAGAGAATTATGATTATTTATTTTAGTGGAACCGGCAATAGCGGGTACGTCGCCCATAAAATCCAATCTGTCACAAACGATCAATTGATATCATTGCAGCGTGTGTTTAGATCTGGACAAAACAAGGGGAAGACTTATCATTCCGAACAGCCATTTGTTTTTGTCTGCCCCACCTATGCGTGGCGCATTCCGCGAATTGTCGAAAATTTTATTTTAAATAACAACTTTACTGGGGATATGAGAGTTTATTTTCTTTTGACCTGCGGCAGCGAGGTCGGTAATGCCGTCCATTATGTAAAAAAACTTTGTGAGAAAAAAGGGTTTGATTTTATGGGCTTTGAAGCATTTATAATGCCAGAAAATTATGCAGCTCTATTTGATTGCCCCACGAAGCAGGAAGCCAAGGATATTTTGCTGCGAGCAAAGCCAGAAATAGAAAACATTGCAACCCTAATTAACGAGCAGCGATCCCTGAAGGAACATAAAGCTCGCACAAAATTTCTCAGCCATATCAATGGATTTTTTTATGCCATCTGCGTCCGCACCAAGCCCTTTACCGTTACATCACGCTGTATCAGCTGTGGTAAATGCGCTGAGCGCTGTCCTCTGCAGACCATAAAAATGCAGGGTGAACCGAAGCGACCTAAATGGGGAAAACAATGTACCCATTGTATGGCCTGTATCTGTGGCTGTCCAACCGGAGCCATCGAGTACGGCAAACACACAGAAGAAAAACCGCGCTATTTCTTGGGCGATCAATATCTCATCGGAGAGAACAAGTAGAAAAAATAACCCATAAAAATCTTGATCTTTGACCCTACCAAAATTAATAATCTAATTAATTGACTTTTCTTTCCAATGTGATAATATGTTTAAGCAGTTCGGGGTGTAGCTCAGGTGGCTAGAGTGCTTGCTTGGGGTGCAAGAGGTCGCAAGTTCAAGTCTTGTCACTCCGACCATGTAAAACGCTGTAATTTTAATGGTTACAGCGTTTCTTTCGTTTTTGGCAGTAACCATCCCTTTAGCTGACTAGCAGTAGATTGGCAGCATCTGTTCCATTTTCTTGTATTTATAACTTTATCTTGATCATAACTTAATTATGATTCATAATTATTTAATATATGACCCATTATTAAATTTTGATTTCATTACAATTAAATTTAAAGTAATTTTAAATTAATTAGGGAGATTATAAAATGAACCGCTTAAAACTTCTTCGAGAAACGAAACGGGTTATGCAAAAAGATCTTGCAGAATATTTGGATGTTTCTCCATCGGCGTTATCCAACTGGGAAGCAGGAAGAACACAAATAAGTACAGAATATTTAATTAAACTGTGTGAGTATTTTGGTGTAACAGCTGATTATTTGTTAGGTCTTGATACAGAATTAAAAAATTTACATGAATTGCATACTCATCGCACAAATGAAAATAATGCAGAATTTAATCAATACGATATAGATATGGTTAGGGATCTTGAAGCAATATCGGCATTGTATGATTCAGGTCATCTGACAGACGAGGAATTCAAAGTAGCAAAACGTAAAATATTAAATCTCCAGTAATTTATAATCAGTTGATGAAAAATTACTGCTCTAGTTAAAATCCCGCTTTGCTATTTCGAGCAAATGTGCCGTAAAGTCTTTTATATGGACAGGTTGCGTGACATTCTTGTTCCATACCACGTATAAATAACGATAGCGATGCTCAACTCCTTTTAAAGGTATCGCAATCAACTGCTTCTTGCGCAATTCTTCAGATACCGCAATCAAGGAGACAAATGAAGTCCCCACACCCGAGATCACTAATTTTTTAACTACCTCAATATCATTAATTGACGCTACAACATTAAGATCTTCTTTTGTAGCACCCATCTCTTGAATGATCAGATCCATATTTTTTTTGACACCAGAACCACTCTCGCGAATAATCATAGGTTCTTTAATTAAGTTGCTGAAAGACCCGTATTGATTTTTTAAATCACTGTAATATGGCGTATTGGGTGTTATAAACACAATTTCATCTCGATAAATCGGAATAAATTCACAATCGTCGGTCTGTAATTTTAAACCCACAATACCGACATCGATCATATGTTCCCGAACTTTTTCGATAATGCCTCTGCTATTACTCTCTATGCCTTTTATAACTATGGTCGGCATAACTCGACGAATTTGACTTATTAAAACAGGGAGAACATAACCTGCGGGAATTGTTGAAACCCCCAGTCGGATGGTCTGGCGTTTTGACTGAAGAAAATAATCAAGGACATGCTGACGCTGGGCCAGCATGTCCTTTGCTTTACTATACAAATAAAGACTGTCTTCCGTCAGTTTGAGGTCGCGGGTAGATCGTATAAAGAGCGGTACATTCAATTCTTCTTCAAGCATTTTTATCTGGGTGCTGACAGTGGGCTGCGATACATTCAATTCAACCGCCGCCTGAGAAAAACTCATATTTTCAACTACTGCTACAAAGATCTCCAGCTGTTTATAATCCACCTCTTCCCCCACCTTTCGCTACTGCCAATGTCCACATTAACAAAACTTATAACGCTGTGGATCATTTCGGTCAGATTGGGACCAAAAGGCATCAATCGAAATATTGTGGGCTTCTGCTAGTTCATGTATCTTACCTTTGTCTGTATGATTTTCATAGATTATACACACACCACAGCAGTGGTCAGCTTCACGAGGGGTGGGAGCAATGGTACAAGCAATGCCGACACCGCGCAAGACTTCGTAGAGAGCCATAACCGCAGATGTATCAGGTAAGAACACATAATAAATTGTCTGCTGATCCATGATTATCCTAACATTTCAATGAAAGCACCGATTCGTGTTTTAAGTTGCTCAGCATCTTCGTCGGTATAATCTGTCTCGATTCCAATACAAGGAATACCAGCTTCACGCATAGCTTTTTCGACGAAATAACCTTCTGTATCATAAATATTACAGAATTTAAGATTTAAATCAATAACGCCATCAACCTTATAACGTTTGGCCAGTTCAATAATATCATCAATACGGGCATCATTTGGTGTAAAACAAGCGCAGTTGATGTGTCCCAAATAGCGCTCGGCCAGATTTTCAACCATGGTGTCTAAATCCGTTCCTGTTTCGTCAACGAGAGCCTCACAATAACGAATACCTGTACACATTTCTTCACAGACCACGGCGCCGCCATTTGTTTCAATAATTTGATGAACCTTCCAGTTGGGGATCGAGAGAGGTGTACCAGTTAGCAAAATCCGCTTTGTTCCTTCAGGGAAAACACTGACACCGTCTGCTACTCTTTGGTCAAGCTCATCACAAAGTTTATTGGTCATTTCGACAAAGCGCGCTGGATCATCATAGAAGGCAATTTGATGGATCAAGAGAGCATCCCGTCCACTGATCGGTATGGCTTCATGTTCTCTGAGTGCGTTGAGACGTTTAAGCGCCTTTCTCTTGTTGTTGACTAAAACAATAGCATCTCTTAGTTTTTCGGCAGTGATCGTGTTACCGGTCAATTCTTCGATCCGTTTGATATAACCATGGATCTCATCTTCCCATTTTTTAAAATCTTCAGGGCGCTTCATCTGGGGAATATCCATAATATACATCTCTGCATCTTCATTCAGAATTTCCCAAGCTTTCTTTTTCCCATCGCAAGTTGTCTCACCAACGAAGAGATCACAAATTCTAAAAAATGGGCAAGTGCGGTCGAACCTAGCTCCAAGCGACGCTTTAATCAATGGGCAGGTTGCCGTAGGTAAATACTTTTCACCGCCGGGCACCCAGAACTGAGAACCACTGCAAAGTCCCGTCGGAATCGCATCTGCCGCAAAAACAACTTCGTCAGGAACATGGATACAAAATGTGCCGATAATCTTACCGCCCGCTTCTTGATGTTTAATCAATTCAGCTGGTCTAATGCCGTGAATATCGCCTACGACCATATTGTAATATGCCATGTTTTCTGGACGATTTTCCTGAGAGAGATAGACATCACCAAAAGCTTGGGGCAATGCCTCACAGAGTAAATCGTGCGTTTCCACATCCATTCCTAATTTTTCCCACATTATGTGATTCTGTGACATAAAAAACTCCTTCAATTACTTATTATATTTACATTAAATTGTAATCCTCTATTAGTGATCTCAAATTACGTTCTCTAACTGTAATCAAAACGACATTGTGCGCTAAAAAAACATTTCTCATATCCGTAGTCTGCGATATATTCTTCTTGCAAATGAGGGCTAATTTGATAATCAGGATTAAATTCAACCTTTGCAATTTTTTCACCAATTCCTGCGGGACACACAGCCAAAATAGAGCGTCGCTCCTGGAATTTTGGTTCAAGTTCGCAACTTTGGGTCACTTCATCTAACAACTCAATTCTCTTAACTGGATCCAATACATAAGAGATGTAGGTGTTGAGAAGCCATAAGTTATAACCGCTGATATTCGCTTTCTTAAGGTCATTCAGTCGTCTGCTGATTTCACTAAAAATCTGACTGATATCATTCATTTGTGAAGTCATCTGGTCAGATCCCAACAATTCAACAAGCCATTTTGCTAGGGCATGATCATTGTCGCTGTAATAAAAAACAGGTTTTTCAGTGGCCTTGTTGATTGCCTCGTACATAAGGGAGCACGATCCACCTATGACATAAGCCTTTGCAGCGTGTTGAAGTGGACATTTATCTTTCTGAAGATAAACAAGTGTACTCCTAATCACGTCACAATAACGATCTAGTGTGCTATTCTCGTCATCAAATTGAAAGACGTGTCCGTCAAGACCCATAATTGGGGCCGCTAGAGCGCCATATTGATGAATCATTAATTCTGGCACATCTGCACCGAAATATCCCACAATCGTTTTGCCGCTACGTGTAGCCATGAGGGCATCTACATATGCCTGTCGCCTTAATTCCTTCAATTCTAAAAAGTTATATGAATTGTTCTGCAAATCTGATAAGCCGTGTCTTTCATCTTGTTTTTCAGCCATGCTGCACCTCACTATTTGGTAAGGAGAGCTGCCCCAACGGCACCTGCATAGCGAGCATATGGATGGGTTTTCACCTCCGCTTTGAGACGTTTCGACAACTCGCTTAACATCAGCTCACTGTCACAAAATCCACCGCTTAAAAAATAATTATTGACATGGGGTTTGCGATTGACTAAGGCGACAACTTTGGAACAAATTGAGTCAATAACACCGGCCGCAATATCTTCTCTTGGCACCCCTTTGCCCATCAAAGAGATGATTTCTGACTCTGCAAAAACAGTGCAAGTAGAAGAAATCGTTACGTCACCTCCGCGTGAAGCAAACTCAAATACTTCCTCCAATGTGAGTCCAAGGCGATTTGCCATAATTTCTAAAAATCGACCTGTTCCTGCTGAACATTTGTCGTTCATAATAAAGTCACTGACCACACCATTTTGTAAAACAATAACCTTGGTGTCCTGTCCACCGATGTCTATTACTGTTGTATCACCATCGGATAAAAAAGCTGAACCTACGCCGTGACAAGTAATCTCAGTTACGACACGATCAGCAAATGGAACACTCACCCGACCGTAACCAGTGGCAACAATATTAATTTTATCTCTTGCATAGCCGGTATCTTCTAACCAAGACAATATGTTATCAGCTGTTTCACGACTATTCCATCCACTCGGCATTAAACGGGTATCTAAAATATCTATTTTATCGGGATCCATGACAACAACTTTGCTTGCTGTCGAACCGATATCAATGCCAACATTGTACAAATTATTTCCTCCTTCATTAATAATTTAGCACGCATATATTTTATCAATTATTTTAATAAATACAAAATTTCTATAATAAATAAACAATGAATAACAATATTGGACTAATTGTTGTATTGTAGAATTAACTAATTACCAACCGGCTATAGAATAAAAACAAATTCAATTATTTAATGAAATGGACCCAGAGAAGGAATATGAATATCATTGTTAGCGCTTGTCTTTTAGGAGAAAATGTCAAATACAACGGTGGCAACAATCACCATGATCAACTTATAAATATATTAAAGGGACATAATATCATCCCGGTCTGTCCTGAAGTCGCTGGTGGACTGCCGATTCCTCGTGCCCCAGTTGAAATTAAAGACGGACACGTCCTTTCTCGAGACGGCAAAAATTTCGATAAAAATTTTGCAAAAGGTTGTAGAAAAACCATTCAAAAGATTTGTTCAGCAATTGATATAAAAGAAATAGATTTTGCCATTTTACAGTCCCGCAGCCCAAGTTGCGGAGTCAATGAAATTTATGACGGATCTTTTTCCGGCAAGCGCATAAAGGGGCAAGGAATCTTTGTGCAACACTTACTTGAACTTGGCATTCATGTCTTAGATATCGAGGATTTCACACCTGAATGGTTTGAATAATGAATCGTCTACAAACAATTTGATTTCAAAATAACACTACTCTTGACAAATCGACATATAAAAGGAGCAACCCGCTGAACTATGGCTTAATCAGTGAATTGCTCCTAATTTATTTAGCAATAATTATAACTGTGTTTAAGATCTCTCTCTGAAATGACCTCTGTCACCGCGACCGCCTCTGCTGCCTCTTCCGCCGCGATCTCTGTCTTTGCGATCTCTACGATTACGATCATCATTTCTGCCACCTCTACCACCACGGTTTTTACGTTGAGGTTCGACATAATCATCGGGCTTTTCCATACAGTCACGCATAGAAAGATTGATACGACCTTGGCTATCAATTTCAGATACCATCACGGTCACAACATCGCCGACACTGAGAACATCTTCCACCTGATCCACATGATCCCATGAGATTTTAGAAATATGAACCATGCCTTCTTTCCCTGGCAGGAATTCGACAAAAGCGCCAAAGTTCATCAGGCGAGTCACAACGCCCTCATAAACCTGACCAGGTTCAGGATCAGATACAATACCTTCAATATAGCGCATGGCTTTATTGCCATTTTCTTGATTTTCACTGAAGACAAAAACGCGGCCGTCATCTTCAATGTCAATTTGAGCACCGGTTTCATCGATTATTTTATTGATTGTTTTGCCGCCTTTACCAATCACTTCGCTAATTTTGTCAACTGGAATCTGAGTTTGAATAATTTTAGGCGCAGTCGGTGATAATTCTGTGCGCGGCTCACTAATGCACGGAATCATCACTTCGTTCAAAATCTGTAAACGTCCTTTGCGCGTCATTTCAAAAGCTTCTCGGATGATTTCGTGGGTCAATCCATCGACTTTAATATCAACCTGAATTGAGGTGATGCCTTCGGTAGTGCCGGCAACTTTAAAGTCCATGTCGCCATAAAAGTCTTCAATTCCCTGGATATCCATAAAGACAAGATGGTCATTGAGATCGCCGTTATTAGTCATCAGACCACAGCTAATACCAGCGACGGGACGTTTGATAGGCACTCCTGCAGCCATCAAGGCCAACGTACTGGCACAAACAGAACCTTGGGATGTTGAACCATTGGACATCATAATTTCAGATACCGAGCGAATAGCATAAGGAAAGTCTTCTTCACTTGGCAACACAGGTACCAAGGAACGCTCTGCTAACGCACCATGACCTATTTCACGACGACCGGGCGACCGGCTGTTACGTGCCTCTCCCACAGAAAAACCGGGGAAGTTATAATGATGAATATAACGCTTCTCAGTCTGATTATCTAAACCGTCAAGTTTTTGCGCCTGAGACAAAGGAGCTAAAGTCACAATATTGACAACTTGGGTCTGCCCTCTTTGGAAAAGACCTGAACCGTGTACTAAAGGTACAAGATCAACCTCGGCACTCAACGGGCGAATTTCATCGATGCCCCGCCCGTCGACACGGCGGTGTTCATTATAAAGATAGTCACGCACAACTTTCTTTTGCACCAAATCCATCGCTTCGCCAACATAAGTTTCCCACTCCTCATCTATTTCAACGAGGGCAGCAGTAACCTCTTCGGTAATCTCATCAATCGCAGACTCGCGCACAGCTTTGTCAGCACTTAGAATAGAGTTGCGCACGCGTTCCTCAGCCATCTCGCTGACTTTCGTCATAATTTCTGCGGGTATTGTAGCCGATTCATATGTAAATTTAGGCTTACCTATTTCGGCAATAATTTCTTTGAAAAACACACAAAGTTCCTTGATAACTTCGTGACCTTTTTCAATTGCTTCCAGCATCTTCTCATCTGGCACTTCGTTAGCACCTGCTTCGATCATAACAATTAAATCTTCGGTACCAGCCAAGGTCAGATCTAAATCGCTAGCTTCGCGCTGAGCTTCGTTGGGGTTGACGATAATTTCACCATCGACTATACCTACTTGAACATTGGCGATCGGACCATTCCAAGGAATATCAGAAATCGCTGTTGCCAAAGAAGCACCATTCATTGCCAATATATCTGGTGCGCAATCCTGTTCCACTGATAAAACTGTACAATTAATATTTACATCATTGCGCAAATCTTTTGGAAAAAGAGGACGCATCGGACGGTCAATAGCCCGAGCGGCGAGAATTGCCTTCTCGGTTGGTCGACCTTCTCTTTTAAGAAAACCGCCAGGAAAACTACCGATCGAATACATTTTTTCTTCGTAATCCACACTTAAAGGGAAAAAGTCAATGCCCGGACGAGGACTTGAAGACGCCGTCGCAGTACACATAACTACGGTATCTCCGTATTGCATCCACACAGCACCATTAGCTAATTGGGCAATTTTACCCGTTTTGATCAGTAATTCACGTCCGCAAATTGTCTTTCTAAATTGTTGCTCCATTTTATTTCCTTTCTCTTACATACACTTGCGATTTGACTGGAGCCGGCGGTAGTTTGTAGGTTAAATTAAGGTTCATTCCCACCTTCCCTTAACCTACCCTCTACTGCTGGCTCCCACCGTTGTAATCAAAAAGGGTCGATGTCCAATTGGAATATCAACCCTTTATTAACTCTGCTATTATTTGCGAAGCTTCAACTCAGAGAGGATCGTACGGTAACGCTCTATGTCAAGCTTAGCCAAGTAATCGAGCATTTTACGACGGCGACCAACCATCATTAACAAACCACGGCGTGAATGATGGTCATGTTTGTGCACTTTCAGGTGCTGAGTCAAATCATTAATTCTTTCCGTCAACAATGCAATCTGCACTTCCGGAGAACCGGTATCTCCCTCTGCGCGACCAAATTGTTTAATAATTTCTTGTTTTCTTACTTTGTCCATAATATCTCCTTTCCGCCTTTAACAAAGTACGGGTCGGACTATCCCTGAACCGCATTAAGGCATACTCGAGTATTTTATCACACCATGTAATAATTTCAACTTATTTATATTCAAATTTTCCTAATTCAGAAATAATTGTAACTTTGTTCATATCTGATTTTGATGCTTCGGTATAACCGATCCTCTGAGCCATTAAATCGTAATCTCTACAGTGGTCAATGATTCCATCAACGGCACTTTCATCACAATAAATTTCCAAGCGGTGTCCCATATTGAATACTTGATACATCTCAGCAGCAGGAATATCACCCAACTCAAAGATTGCAGAGAACAAAGCCGGCATCGGAAATAAATTGTCCTTGACAAAATGGATACCTGTTCCAAAGTCCCGGCACTTGACTTGTCCTCCACCGGTACAATGAATCATGCCATAGATATTGTGCCTAAATTGGGGCAGCAAAGTCTTTAACACCGGCAGGTAAGTCCTTGTAGGAGATAAGATCGCTTCCCCCACTGTCAATCCACTATTGGGCAAGGCATCATTTAGAGCATATTTACCACAATAGATCTTATCTTCAGGGACAGTACTGGAAACAGTTTCTGGATACTTTTTCAAATAATCGTGATGCAACAATAGATGGCGAGAAGCTGTTAAACCGTTACTGGCCATGCCTGAGTTCGGTCGATCTTCATAGGTTGTCTGACCTGTAGAAGATAAGCCAACAATCGCAAGACCAGATGTAATTTGACTTACATCGACTACATTGGCACGCGGCAGGCGCACAGTAACAGTGGAATCGACAATCAGTGTCTGAACAAGATCACCCACATCGGCCGTCTCTCCCCCAGTCATTGTAATATGTATATTGTGCTCAGCTAATCTATCTATACAAGTGTCATATCCTTTGATGACCTCCGCAATGGCCGCCCCCGAGACGCGATGGGCATTGCGTCCAATTGTATTGCTAAGAAAAAAATGATCCGTCGCACCAATACAGACCAAATCATCGATGTTCATCACCAAAGAGTCTTGTGCAATTCCTTGATAGTAAATGTCATCCCCGGTCTCTTGAGCCATCATATAAGCAACGGCAGACTTTGTACCAGCCCCATCCGCATGGATGGCTGTGCACCAATCTGGGTCTCCGGCAATGTCAGGAATTATTTTACAAAATGCACCTGGGTATAAACCTTTATCCTGGTTTTTGACGGCTGCCTTCACTTCATCTTTTGTAGGCGAAACGCCGCGGTCGAGATAGGCTTGTGCCATTGATATCCTCCTCACACCCGCGTAAATCGGATGATTTTAATTACTATTTAAAGATGCTCCAACTGTCCCAGTCGGAGCACCTAAAACGACAACATTCTGAGAGCGTCGATAAGCCGGGTTCTGTCGTGGACAATCATTTATCTAGAGCGAACATCTCTGAACGCTTCGAGCCACCTCCTGAGACGCGCGGGCAACGCTTGTGTCTCACCACGGTGTTCCTCCGGATGGGGTTTACATGGCACCTCGTGTTACCACAAAGTCGGTGAGCTCTTACCTCGCCTTTCCA